>JANOVJ010000458.1:0-8191 GCA_031417295.1 bacterium
CATCTGCTACGCCACGCAGAACCGGCAGGACGCGGTGAAAGTGCTCAGCCCGCAGGTTGACGTGGTGATCGTCGTCGGCAGCCCGACCAGCTCGAACAGCAACCGCCTGCGTGAACTGGCGCAGCGGTTGGGGGTGGCCGCCTACATGGTCGATCAGCCCGAAGATTTGCAGGCCGAGTGGTTCGCCGGCAAGCGCCGGGTCGGCCTCACGGCCGGCGCGTCGGCGCCCGACATCCTGGTGCAGCAGGTGATCGCGCGGCTGCGCGCGCTCGGCGCGGTCTCGGTGCGCACCATGCCCGGCGTGCCGGAGACCGTGCATTTCCCTCTGCCGATGGGGCTGGGCGACAAGTCGATGGCGCTCATCAAAGACTGATCCGACGCCCCCAAGCTCGCGCTGCTCGCTGCCCCCGAGGGGCGCTCAGTCGGCTTGGGGCGGCCCGGCGCTCGACTGAGGCCGCACGCGGCCGGCAAGCCGCCGCCATCAGCGGGGCTGGCGAGGGTGGAACGTCACTGGCTGCGTTGGGCTCGCCACCGGCTTCGGCGCCGCCCGGTCGCAGCCATCGCAGCCGCAGCCGTTGGCGGGTTGAGCGGCACGGCGCAATGGCGCGGCCAGCACCGAGGGCAGCGGGAGTCGCAGAGCCTGGGTTGCCAACGCGCGGCGGGCCGCCGCGGGTAGCAGCGACCACAGCGCATAGACCGTGCAAGCGCTGACGATCAGCGCGACGACGAGGTTCTGCGCCAGCGCGAACATCACGCGCCGCCCCACCACAAGGTCAGCCGGTAGGTCACGAACGCCGCCGCGTAGGCCAGCGCGAACAGGTAGGCGGCCATGATCACGGGGTAGCGCCACGAGTTGGTCTCACGTTTCACCACTGCCAGCGTCGACAAGCACTGCGGCGCGAACACGTACCAGGCGAGCAGCGAATAGGCGGTGGCGAGCGACCAGCCCTGAGCGATCACCGGCGAGAGCGCATCGGCCACCGAATCGCCGGCCGCCGACAGCGCGTAGACCGTGCCGAGCGCGCCCACCGCCACCTCTCTCGCCGCCAGGCCGGGCACCAGCGCGATCGAGATCTGCCAGTTGAAACCGATCGGCGCGAACACCGGCTGCAGCGCCTGGCCGAGCCAGCCGGCGATGCTGTACTGGATGGCCGGACCCGCGGTTGCCAAGTCCACGCCGTCCGGCGGTGCGGGGTAGCTGGCCAGAAACCAGAGCACGACCGTGAGCGAGAAGATGATGCCGCCGACGCGGCGCAGGAAGATGTTCGCCCGCTCCCACAGCCCGAGCGCGAGGTTGCGCAGGCCGGGCACGCGGTAGGGCGGCAGCTCCAGCATCAGCGGCTGGTAGCGGCTTTTCATCCAGATGCGCTTCATTACCCAGGCCACAGCCATCGCCGAGACCACGCCGGCCACGTAGAGCCCGAACAGCGTCAGACCGCGCAGGTTGAACAGGCCGACGCTGCGCTCGGGCACGAACGCGCCAATCAGCAGCGCATACACCGGTAGCCGCGCCGAGCATGTCATCAGCGGCGCGACCATGATCGTCGCGAGGCGGTCCTTCCAGTTGACGATCGTGCGCGTCGCCATGATGCCGGGAATGGCGCAGGCAAAGCTCGACAGCAGCGGGATGAAGGCGCGGCCCGACAGGCCGACCTTGCCCATCAGGTTGTCGAGCAGGAACGCGGCGCGCGGCAGGTAGCCCGAGTCTTCGAGCAGCAGGATGAAGAAGAACAGGATCAGGATCTGCGGCAGGAACACGATCACTGCGCCCAGCCCGGCGATCACGCCATCGACGAGCAGGCTGCGCAGCGGGCCGTCGGGGAGTTGCGCCGTGGTCCAGGCGCCGACGGAGGCCACGGCTTCCTTGATCGCATCCATCGGCAGGTTGGCCCATGAGAACACGGCCTGGAAGATCAGGAACAGCACGGTCGCCAGGATTGCCAGGCCCCACACCGGGTGCATCACCAGCGCGTCGATGCGGTGGTGAAAGCGCTGGAACTGCGTTGCGCCGGGCGCGGCAAAGGCGAGGATGCGGCGCACCTCGGCCTGGACCTCGGCCAACGACCGCGGCGCGGGTGCTGCGGTGCCTGCGGTGCTTGCCGCTGACGCTGACGCTGCCGGCTGGGCGGCGCCGAGTTGCTTCTCAAGCTGCGCCAGCAGTTGCGCGTGGCCGTCGTGGCGCACCGCCACCGTCTCGACGACCGGGCAACCCAGCTCGGAGGCGAGCACGCCGAGGTCGATCGCCAGCCCCTGCGAACGTGCCACGTCGGCCATGTTCAGGGCCACGATCATCGGCCGGCCGAGGCGCTTCAACTCCAGTACCAGGCGCAGGTCCAGGCGCAGGTTGGTGGCATCGACCACAGCGACAATCGCGTCGGGCGCGGCCTCGCCGGGGCGCCGGCCTTCAATGACTTCGAGCGTCACCTGCTCGTCGGGCGTGGCCGGCGTCAGGCTGTAGGCCCCCGGCAGATCGACCACCGACACGCTCTGGCCGTTGCGCAGGCGGGCCAGCCCGACCTTGCGCTCGACCGTCACGCCGGCATAGTTGGCCACCTTCTGGCGCGCACCGGTGAGCAGGTTGAACAGTGCCGTCTTGCCACAGTTCGGGTTGCCCACGAGCGCCACGCTCCAGGCGGTGTGCGCGGTGATGGAAGGGGAAGGCAGTGCGTGCGACATGCGGCGCTGGCTCAGGCTCAGGCGGGAAGCACTTCGACGCACTGCGCTTCGAGCAGGCGCAGCGCGAACATCGTCTCGCCGATCAGCACCGCCAGCGGCTCGCGGCCGCCAGGGCCGCGGCGCAGCACTCGCAGCGGCTCGCCGTGGATGAAGCCGAGTTCGCTCAGGCGGCGCAGCATCGCGCTATCGACCTCGCTCGACGCCGGGACCACGCGCGCCACGGTCGCGTGAGCGCCATTCGGCAGGTCGGACAGCAGCGTAATTTTCATAGTGAACCCGGCGGGAATGATAACCGCTCTCATTCGTTGTTATCCGCTTTCACTCGGTGCCACGATGACCGGGCCGGCTGTCCACGGCAAGGTGTTCAGCGCCGCCAGCGACCGGCCTTCCACATGTGCAGCCCCAGCAGCAGCGGCACTGCCAGGCCGGCCACCCAGTGCAGCCAGCTCGCGTTGTCGCGCACCGCGGGCGCGCCGGCGTAGTAGAGGAGGTAGCCGGTAACGGTGAGCAGCAGCATCGTGCCCGCCAGCCAGGCGCCGCTGGCGCGGTTCAGGCCGCGCCGCCAGGCCGGCAGCGAATGCTGGGTGAGCAGGCCGCCGACGAGCAGCAGCGTGGCCATCGCGAGCGCGCCGTGCAGGCGCAGGCTCCAGGCCTCGGCGGGGTGCGGCGACAGGTCGTCGGCAGAGGCCAGCAGGTAATGAAGCACCAGCCAGGCCACGCCGCTGAGCAGCAGCGCAGCGAGCACGGCGCAGACCCACGCTTCATGCCACGGCGAGAGGCGGATCGAGCCCACAGCGCCCGGCCGCAGCGCCGTGCTGCGCGGTCGTGCCGGGTCGGCGCGAGCGGGTTTGCGCACGCCTCAACCGGCCACGGCGTGGTGCTCGAACGCGCGCCACTCGGCCTGGAGTGCTGTGCACGCGCGATCGGCGGTGGCTGGGCAGACGAGCGCCACCTTGGTCAATGCATCGGCCACGGCCGCGCTCGGTGCCTGCACCAGCACCGACCAGGCCGAGCGAACGCCGCAGCCGGTGCGTGGGTCGATGTGCGGCGGTTAGGCATCGGCCTCGATGCCGGCGTTGCACGACGCCGCCAGCGCACCGTCGCGCAACGCCGCCACGGTGCGCACGCCGCTGCCAAAACGCAACTGCACCGGGTGCGCCGCCGGGCCGAAAGCGCGCATGTCGCCGCCGGCGTTGACGAGGCCCGAGGCGATGCCGTGGGCGCGCAGCGCGACCACCGCGCAGTCCACCGCGTAGCCCTTGGCCACGCCGCCGAGGTCGAGGTGCAGCGGGCGCGCGAATGACACGGCGCCGTCGCGCGCAATGGCGATGTCGGCGCTGCTGCCGGGTGCGCAGTGGCCTGACCGGGCCAGCGCCGGCAGTTGGCCCGCGCGCTGCAGCCATGCGCCGACGGCGATGTCGAAGAGGCCCTCGGTCTGGGTGTGCATCGCCCGGGCCAGCCGCAGCACGGCCAGCGTGTGGGCGTGCACGTGCAGCGGCCGCAGGTGCGCGGCTTCGCAAAGGCGGCGCACATCGCTCGCCGCGTCGTGCGCCGACATCAGCCGGTGGATCAGCGCGACGGTCTCGAACGCGGCTTCGAACCCGGCCTGCGCACGGGCGGGGTCGGCCTCGTCGACCGTGATATCGACCAGCGTGCCCAGCCCGGGGCGGGCTCTACGCCGGTGGCTTGAGGGCAATTTCATAGGTCGCCAGGATGCGCCGCACGCCGTCGGTCACGTGCACGGCCGAAAGCGTGGCGCCGGAGATGTTCTGGATGTCCTTGTCGATCTGCACGCTGTCGCGCGCGGTCTTGCCAACGAACTGCGCGCGCCAGGCGGGCTGGCGGATCTGCCCGCCGTAGGTCTCGCGGTAGTCCATCACCTCGATCTGGAGCACGCTGCCGTCGGGCTGCAGCGCCACCGCGTAGGTGATGAGTTCGTGCTTGCCCAGCACTTCGTCCACCACCATGTAGCCAAGCAGCCCCGCCACGCTGCGCGCTTCCCAGAGCTTGACCTCGGCACTGCGCACACGGATGTTCGACGCCTTGCGGATGGCCTCGCGCTGCGCTTCGGTGAGCAGGGTCGGGCGCGGCTTGAAGTCGGTGGCCGCCGGGAACAGCGCCTTCTGCGCCTGTTCGAGGTTCAGGTACTCGACCGCGAAAGCCTGCAGCGGCGCGCTCAGCACCGCGGCGGGAAGGAGCCAGGTGATCGACGGCAAGGCCATGGGCGGTTCGCAAAGGTGCAGACAGGATCAGCAAGGTTCAGAGCGAGACGGGTCTAAAAAGACAGGCCGACCTTGAGCCGCCAGTTGTCGCGTTCGGCCGCCACGTAGTTGCGCCCGCTCACCTGTTCGACCTTGGCCGAATCGGAGTAGGCCGTGGCCCACGGCATCTGGCCCATGTAGGTCAGCGTCACGAACCAGCTCGGCGCGGTGTAGCTGATGTTGGGGCCGAGGAACCACGCTGAGTACTGGCGGTCGCCCGAGCTGAGCGAATGGTTGTTGTAGCCGCGGTCGTTGCGCAGCTCCAGCCCGGCGTGCCAGGCCGGTGCGAAGCGGTACGACGCGCCGGCCGTCAGCTGGAGCAGCGTTTCCTTCTCGGTGCCGATGCCCGACCACTTCTCGTTCTCGAACTCGAGCGCGATGTTGGCGGCCAGGATCAACTGGTCTTCGAGCAGGTTTTTCTGCACGATGGCCTTGATCTCGAACTCCTCGACGTTCGAGCCCTTGCTGTATTCCAGGTAGCCGGCCAGGCCAATGCCGTCCTTGTACGGGCTCGTGAACTGGTAGATCGTTTCCAGCGACACGCCCTCGAAGGCGCTCTTGCTGTACGGTGCAGACGGGATAGGCAGCTTGCCGTAGAACGGCACGTAGGCGCCGAACGTGACCGGCCCGCCACCCGAGACCTCGTCGCCGTCGCCGATCACGGTGAAGTTGTTGCGCGAGGCGTTCGAATTGTTGGCCTCGGCCTTGACCGAGTACTGGTTCAGGTAGAGCGAGACCTGCCAGCGGTCGGTGATGCCGTACTCGATCTCGGCCCGGTTTTGCCACAGGTTGTAGGTGCCCTGCGATTTCTTGGTGCGGTAGGTGCTCCACAGCTCGCCTTCCAGGCCGCCGGTCGGCAGCACTTCGGCGAGGTAGGTCCAGCCGAACAGGGATTCACCGGCCTGCGCGGGCGTGGCCAGGCCCAGGGCGGCGAACGCGGCAAGCGCACCCGCTGTGGGCACGGCGAGCTTGGCGAGAGTCTTCTTCATGAGTCGTTCCGGATCGGTCGGGTTGGGTTGGGTGCCGCGCAGGCGCCACTCAGGCGCCAGCGAGCCGCAGCGAGCCGAAGATGCCATCGGTCTCGTCGGCGGGTGCGGCAGCGAAGTACAGCGCGTTCGAATCGCCCAGGCTTGCGCCGTTGCCATACAGCAGGCCCCAGAGGCCGGGGATGGCGAGCGTGGTGCCGTTCACGTCACGGACGTACTCGGTGGCGCTGCGGGTCGCGGTGTCGAAGCCGAGGATCGTGCCGTCGGCGAAATTGCCGACCAGCAACTGGTTCGAGAACGGGCCGAAGTCGGCTGGGCACACAACCACGCCCCACGGCGCGTTGAGCGCGCCGCGGTCGTCCCATGCCGCAACCATCTCGCCGCTGCCCGTGTACTCGACGAGGCGGCCCCGGCCCCGGCCCGCGTCTTCGACCGCGGGCTCGGAGGAACTGTTGACATAAGCCACGAACACCGACGCCTTGCCGCCGATCATGACGGTCTGGACGTTGAACGGCACCAGGTCGCCGACCTGGTAGCCACCCGCACTCAGGAACGGGTTGGCGAAGCGCATGCCCAGCGGCACCTCTTGCAGCGTGGCGTCGAAGTAGCGCAGGCGCGGCACCGGGTTGTTGCCGAAATCGACCACCAGCATCGCGCTGTCTCCCGGCAACATGGCCAGGCCGAAGAACGAGCTGCCGCCGGCGCTGTCGTCGAGGATCGTCACCGCGTCGGCCGGCCGGTCGAAGCTGCCATCGGGCTTCTTGCGTTCGGTCCAGCCCGAGAGCACGCCGTTGTCCGACACGAACAGGAACTTGGCCGGCGCGGTGATCGGCCCGTTGACGTTGGCCTGCGTGATGACGAAGTTCGTCCCGGGGTTGAACACCACGCCGTTGGCCGCGCCGACGCCGGCGCTCGACGGCGGCAGTGCCACTTCGGCCAGGCCGTCTACAAAGATCGGCTTGCCATTCACATCGCCCACGTACTCGAACGAGATGCCGCTCGCGGTGACCCAGAAGTGCCCGCCAGCCCCGGCCGGGCGGATCGCGATGCCCCAGGGATTGACGAGCCCGGGCTCCAGGATCACCGGGTTGTACGAGGCCCGGTTGGCCACCAGCGCGGCGAGCTTGTAGTTGTTGCCGGCGCTCACGGCTTGCCCACCGCCACCGCCGCAGGCCTGCAGCAAGGGCAGGGCCGCAAGTCCGCCAGAGAGGCGCGCGGTAAGGCGCATGAAGTCTCTTCGTTTCATCGTGTCGATCCAGGCCAGGAAAGGGAAAAATTCAGTGCTGTGGAAGATAACACAAATGCGAATCGATCCTAGTTAGATTTCTGGAAAAGGTCGAGTCGCCCCGGGTCGAAAACGGCTTGCCTACAATTCGCCCCTTCACGCACTCCCACCGGCCGCGCGCGCGGCCACACAAGAACGCCATGCTCGACATCACGCTGCTGCGCAAGGACCTGGCCCAGGTGGTTGCCCGTCTCGAAGCGCGCGAGTCGCCGCAGCCGTTTCTCGACGTGGCGCGTTTCTCGGCGCTCGAAGCCGAGCGCAAGACGATCCAGTCGCGCACCGAGGCGCTGCAGGCGCAGCGCAACAGCCTGTCGCGCCACATCGGCCAGGCCAAGGCGAAGGGAGAAGACAGCGCCGCCGCGATGGCCCAAGTGGGCGGGCTGGGCGAGGAACTGAAAACGTCCGCCGAGCGGCTCGACGCGATCCAGGTCGAACTGAGCGAGCTGCTGATGTCGGTGCCCAACCTGCCGCACGAAAGCGTGCCTTTGGGCGTTGACGAAAGCGGCAACGTCGAGGTGCGCCGCTGGGGCACGCCACGGGCCTTCGATTTCGCCGTCAAAGATCACGTCGATCTGGGCGCGCCGCTCGGGCTCGACTTCGACACCGGCGCCCGCCTCAGCGGATCGCGCTTCGCCTTCCTGCGCGGGCCGGTGGCGCGCCTTCACCGCGCGCTCGCGCAGTTCATGCTCGACCTGCAGACCACCGAGCACGGCTACACCGAGTGCTACACGCCCTACATCGTCAACCGCGAGGTGCTGGAGGGCACCGGTCAGTTGCCCAAGTTCAAGGACGACATGTTCTGGGTGCTGCGTGGCGGCAATGAAGGCGGGCCCGAGCAGTACCTGATCTCGACCTCGGAGATCTCGCTCACCAACAGCGTGCGCGAGCAACTGCTGGCCGAAGCCGACCTGCCGATCAAGCTCACCGCGCACAGCCCGTGCTTTCGCAGCGAGGCCGGCAGCGCCGGGCGCGACACCCGCGGC
>JANOVJ010000459.1:0-1676 GCA_031417295.1 bacterium
CTCGGCGACGTGGTGTGCGGCGGGTTCGGCCTGCCGATCGCCCGCGACATGTGCCAGAAGGTCATCGTCGTCGCCAGCAACGACCTGCAATCGCTCTATGTCGCCAACAACGTTTGCTCGGCGGTGGAGTATTTCCGCAAGCTCGGCGGCAACGTCGGCGTGGCGGGCATGGTGATCAACCGCGACGACGGCACCGGCGAGGCAATGGCCTTTGCCGAGCACGTCGGCATCCCGGTGCTGTCGGTCATCCCCGCCAACGAAGACATCCGCCGCAAGAGCGCTAGTTACGAAATCATCGGCCGGCCTGAATCGGTGTGGGGCCCGATGTTCGCCGAGCTGGCCGAAAACGTCGGCAACTCACTGCCGATGCGCCCGAAGCCGATGACGCAAGACCAGTTGCTGGGCCTGTTCGCGGCCTCCGCGGTGGGCCGCGACGTGGTGCTGGAGCCGGCCACGCAGTTCGATATGTGCGGCAAGAAAGAAGTCGTCAAGCAAACGCTCGAAGTGGTGTACGACGAGGTCTGAACCGTGGCGAGCAGTACCACCATTCCCATCGTCCCGGTCAAGGTGCCGACAGCCCTTGAAGGCGACGGCATGGGCTGCCATTCTGGCGGCGAGACCCTGCTCGCCGCAGCCAAGGCGGCCGGCAAATCGGAAGTGCTGGAGCAGTACGCAAAGGACTATCCGCGCGACGCCAAGGCCGGCCCACACGACCAGCCGCAAAGCATGTGCCCGGCGTTCGGCTCGCTGCGCGTTGGCTTGAGGATGAGGCGTACCGCGACGATTCTTTCGGGCTCGGCCTGCTGCGTCTACGGCCTGACGTTCACCTCGCACTTCTACGGCGCGCGACGCAGCGTCGGCTACGTGCCCTTCAACTCCGAGTCGCTCGTCACCGGCAAGCTGTTCGAGGACATCCGCGAGTCGGTCTACAAGCAGGCCGACCCGGCCCTGTACGACGCGGTCGTGATCATCAATCTGTGCGTGCCGACGGCGAGCGGCGTGCCGCTGCAGATTCTGCCGAAGGAGATCAACGGCGTGCGCATCATCGGCATCGACGTGCCGGGCTTCGGCGTGCCGACCCATGCCGAGGCCAAGGACGTGCTGGCCGGCGCGATGCTGCGTTACGCGCGCAGCGAGGTGCTGGCCGGGCCGGTGCAGGCGCCGAAAGGCTGGGAAAACGGCCGCCCCGCCAAGCCCACGATCACGCTGCTGGGCGAGATGTTCCCGGCCGACCCGATGGTGATCGGCATGATGCTGGAGCCGATGGGCCTGGCAGCCGGCCCGGTCGTGCCGACGCGCGAATGGCGCGAGTTGTATGCCGCGCTCGATTGCGCGGCGGTCGCCGCGATTCACCCGTTCTACACCGCGAGCGTGCGTGAGTTCGATGCGGCCGGTCGCGCCATCGTCGGCTCCGCGCCGGTCGGTCACGACGGCACCGAAGCGTGGCTGCAAGCCATCGGCAACGCGGCCAACGTCGGCCAGGCGCAGATCGATGCGGCGAAGAACCGCTTCCTGCCCGCGATCAAGGGCGCACTCGCGAAGATGCCGATCACCGGCCGCATCACGCTGAGCGGCTACGAAGGCTCCGAATTGCTCGTCGGCCGGCTGCTCGTCGAGAGCGGCGCCGACCTGCGCTACGTCGGCACCGCCTGCCCGCGCACACCGTGGAGCGAGGC
>JANOVJ010000460.1:0-2875 GCA_031417295.1 bacterium
TTCGTGCACACCGCGAAGAAGTACGGCGAGAGCCACGACGCGTCGCTGATCTGGGAAGGCCACAAGGCCGGGCGCGACATCGGCTACTGCCACCTCGAGAAACTGCACAACCTCGAAGTGCTGCCACCAAGTGGCTTCTACATCTCTTGTTTCCCGCACAAGATCCGTGGTGCTTCGGCCGGCTGGACACGCGCCGTGGCGATCTTCGACGACAAACTGATGGCGGCTTGAATCATGGTTCAACTCAATCACACACACGACGCCAATCGCGGCAGTTGGCTGGCTTCGGCCAACGCCGCCGGCAACGACTTCCCGATCCAGAACCTGCCGTTCGCGGTGTTTCGCCGCCAAGGCACGACCGAGGCGTTTCGCGGCGGCGTGGCGATCGGTGACCAGGTGATCGATCTGGCGGCTGTCGCACGCACCGCCTGCGTGCAAGGCCTGGCCGCGCAAGCGGCCACGGCCTGCGCACAGCCCGCACTGAACGACTTCTTCGCGCTGGGGCCAGCCGCATGGAGCGCGTTGCGCCACGGCTTGTTCGCGTTGCTGGAAAGCAATGCATCCGGCGCCAGCGTCGACGCGCTGCGCGGCTGCCTCGTGCCGCTGCCTGACGTCGAATACTCGGTACCCGCACGCATCGGCGACTACACCGACTTCTACACCTCGGTGCACCACGCCGCCAACATCGGCAAGCTGTTCCGCGGTGGTGACGACGTGCTCACGCCGAACT
This sequence comes from bacterium, assembly GCA_031417295.1. GTDB lineage: Bacteria > Pseudomonadota > Gammaproteobacteria > Burkholderiales > Burkholderiaceae_C > CAIKUF01. The sequence continues at coordinate 731 of JANOVJ010000460.1, forward strand.
TCCGCTGGATCCCGATCGGCTACCACGGGCGCGTGTCGAGCATCGGCGTGAGTGGGCAAACCTTCCGCCGGCCTATGGGCCAGGCGCTGCCGCTGAACGCCACGGCGCCGGTCTACGGCCCCTGCGCACGCCTCGACTACGAGCTCGAACTCGGCATCTTCATCGGACAGGGCAACGCGGCCGGCGAGCAGATCGCGCTCGACGCCACGGCGAACCACATCTTCGGCATCTGCCTGCTCAACGACTGGTCGGCGCGTGACATCCAGGCCTGGGAGTACCAGCCGCTCGGGCCGTTCCTCGCGAAGAACTTCGCGACCACGATCTCGCCGTGGATCGTGACGATGGAAGCGCTGACGCCGTACCGAACGGCATGGGATCGGCCGGCGAACGAGCCGCAGCCGCTCGCTTACCTCGACTCGGCCGGCACGCGCGCCGAAGGCGCTTTCGACATCCAGCTCGAAGTCTGGCTGGAGAGCGCGCAACGCCGCGCGGCCGGCATCGGCGCCACGCGGCTCACCCGCACCAGCTTCAAGCACCAGTACTGGACCGTGTCGCAAATGGTCGCGCACCACACGGTCGGCGGCTGCAACCTTCAGCCGGGCGATCTGCTCGGCAGCGGCACCATCTCGGGCCCCACGCTCGACCAGGCCGGCGCGATGATCGAACTCACGGCATCGGGTCGCAACCCGTTGACGCTGGACGCCGGCAACGGTACGACCGAGCAGCGTGGTTTCCTGCAAGACGGAGACGCGGTGATCCTGAAAGGCTGGTGCGAAAAGCCCGGGGCTGCCCGCATCGGCTTCGGTGAAAACCGCGGCACGGTGCTGCCCGCGATCGGCGCTTGATCAGGCCAGCGCGGGGCTGTCGCCGCGCTGCTTCAGCAGCGTTTCCAGGCAGTGCTCGCGCACGCCGTAGTAAGACTTGATCTCTTCGACCTGGCGCCAGGCTTCGTCGGCATTGCCGGCGGCCTCGCGCTTCACCGCCAGGATCATCTTGTTCTTGTTGGTGTGCTCCAGCGCGATGAACTCGAACACCTGCGTGTCGTAGCCGCAGGCGTCGAGCATCAGCGCGCGCAGGCCGTCGGTCAGCATCTCGGCTTCCTGCGCCTGGTGGATGCCGTGTTTGAGGATCGGCCGCAGCGGGTGCGGGCTCAGCAGCTGCGGCCGCAGTTCCTTGTGGCAGCACGGCGAACACATGATGATGTACGCACCGGGGCGATTGCCGGTGTGGTTCGCGTGGTCGGTGGCGGTGTCGCAGGCGTGCAGCGCGATCATGATGTCGGTGGCTTCGGGCGCGCGGCTGCGCACGTCGCCTTGTTCGAAGCGCAGGCCGTCCAGGCCGAGGCGTTGCACGGCGCCGCTGCACAGGGCCACCATGTCGTCGCGGAGCTCCACACCGGTCACACGCGCCGGCAGGCCGAGTGTGTGGCGCAGGTAGTCGTGCATCGCGAAGGTCAGGTAACCCTTGCCGCTGCCGAAGTCGACCACCTCGATGCGCGCCGCGCGCTTCAGCGCCGACGATTCGAGTGCGTTGTCGAGCACCTCGATGAACTTGTTGATCTGCTTCCACTTGCGCGCCATCGCCGGCACGAGCTGGTGCTGCGCATTGGTCACACCGAGCTCGGTGAGAAAGGCGCGGTCGAGGTCGAGGAAGCGGTGTTTTTCGCGGTCGTGCGCGGCTGGCGCCGCGCTCGCACTCGCCTTGCCGCGCTTCAAAGTCTGGCGGCCTCTTTTGCTGATCATCAGCTGCACGTCTTCGGTCGTGGTGAATAGGTGGGCGTGGCTGAAGGTGGTGGCCATCAGCTCGCGCAACTGCCCAACGGCGTCGGGTGCGGGCAGATTCTTCGTGATGTCGCGGGTCTTGTGGGTGTGCACGACCGACACGACCGCTTCGCCCTTCAGCAGCACCGGCCGCGCCGACACCCGCACCAAGTCACCAGCCGCGCCACGCGGCTTGCCGAGCACGAACTTGACGAACGCGCCTGCGGCCAGCGCCTGTTCGAACAGGGCGGCGAAAGCGTTGATGGGTTCATCCAGCATGGCCTGCTAGTGTAGGTACCATGGCCACGCGCAAGTCCACGCCCCGCTCGCACCACTACAGCGTCTACGTGATCGAGCTGTCGGACCGGGTCTGGAACGTGGTTCG
>JANOVJ010000461.1:0-6937 GCA_031417295.1 bacterium
GCACCCACGGCATGCCGCGCGACGGGCCGGCGGCCTTGGTCGCCAGCACCACGCGCGAACGCACGCCGGGGTTGCTGGCGAACCAGCGGCCGATCAGCGTTTCGGTGGCGCCATAGGTCTCGGCGCGTGCCGGCACCGAATACATCTCTGCCGTGTCGATGAAGTTGATGCCGCGCGCCAGCGCGTGGTCGAGGATCGCGTGGGTGCCCGCTTCATCGACCTGCTCGCCGAAGGTCATGGTGCCGAGGCAGATGGGGGTCACGCGCAGATCGGTCTGGCCGAGGGGGATGAGGTTCATCGCCTCAGTGTGCCTCAGTCATGCCGGCGGCGCCCTGCGGAGGCCGCAGAATCACCCCTGCGCAAGGGCCGCTTCGCGGCGAAGCCGGCCTCTCGCGCGCCTGAACCCACCCCTGCCCCTGCCCGGAGCCTTGACGCCATGACCGACGTACGCCTGAACCCGCTGGATGCCGCCTGGATCATGACCGAGACGCGCGCCACGCCCAACCACGTGGGCGGGCTGCTGCTGTTCCGGCTGCCCGATCGCGCACCGCGCGACTTCCTGCGCCAGTTGATGGCCGCGTTCCGCGACCACCGCAGCTTCGCGGCGCCGTGGAACCGGCGCCTGAAGGTGGCCTTCAACCTCAACCCGGCGCCGGTGTGGGTCGAAGACGACGCGATCGACCTCGAGTACCACGTGCGCCACGGCGCGCTGCCCTGGCCGGGCGGCGAGCGCGAGCTGGGCGAGCTCGTCGGCCGCTTGCAGAGCACGCCGCTCGACCTGATGCGCCCGCCGTGGGAGTGCACCATCATCGAAGGGCTGGACGACAACCGCTTCGCGCTCTTCGTCAAGATGCACCATTCGCTGATCGACGGCATCAGCGGCATGAAGATGCTGCAACGCGCGATGTCCACCGACCGCGCCAAGAGCGTCGCGATGCCGCCGTTCTGGGCCACCGGCTCCGGCGAGTCCGCGCGCGCCGGGCGCGCCGCGGCGCCGCAGCCGACCGTGGCGGAAGCGATGGCTTCGGCCGCGCAGGCGCTGAGCGAACAGGCGAAGTCGGTGCCGCAGCTCGTGGCGGCGTTCGGCAAGATCGTCAAGCGCATCGGCAACCCCGCCGCGGGCCTGATGGTGCCGTTCGACGCACCGCGCTCGGTGCTCAACGGCCGGGTGCGCGAGAAGCGGCGCTTCGCGACCCAGCAGTTCTCGATGGAGCGGCTGCGCACGCTGGCCAAGGCCGGCGAGTGCACCTTGAACGACGTGGTGCTCGCGATCTGCGGCGGTGCGCTGCGGCGCTTCCTTGCCGAGCGCGACAGCCTGCCCGACAAGCCGCTGACGGCCGGCATCCCGGTCTCGGTGCGGCCGGCCGACGACGAAGGTACCGGCAACGCCATCAGCTTCATCATCTCGACTCTCGGCACCGACATTGCCGACCCGGCCGAGCGGCTGCACGCCATCCGCGCCTCGGTGCGCCATGCCAAGGCGCATGTGCAGGCGCTGCCGCGCCAGGCGATGCTGCAGTACACGATGCTGCTGATGGCACCGACCATCCTCACCCTGCTCAGCGGCCTGGGCGGGCGCACGCGGCCGATGTTCAACATCACCATCTCCAACGTGCCCGGGCCGGAGAAGCCGCTGTTCTTCCGCGGCGCCGAGCTGCTGGCCATCTATCCGGCGTCGATCGTCACCCACGGGCAGGCGCTGAACATCACCTGCCAGAGCTACGCCGGCACGATGGACTTCGGCTTCACCGGCTGCCACACCTCGGTGCCCAGCCTGCAGCGGCTGGCGGTGTATTCGGCCGACGCGCTCGCCGAGCTGGAAGCCGCGCTGTTGCCCAAGCCCAATCCCAAGCCCGGCCGCGCGCGGCCCGCGCCTGCGCGCAAGGCCGCCAGCGCAAAGCCGGCCGCCCCGCGCGCGGTTGCCGCCAGGAAGGCGCGACCGAAGGCGTGACAGAACCCGACAAGTTGCTCGCGCCTGAAGCGGGTTAACCCGAAATATCTATTTTCGAGATAGCTCGGCGGTCACCGATTGAACTTCACAGCCTGGCGCAGGCAACCTATGGTTCGTCGCTTGTCCTGCACGGTTGCCGTGCGGGCCTTCAACTCAGCCTGGAGATCGACCATGTCCCACCGAATCCCGTCCCTTGCCGCTGCGGCCACGCTGTTCGCGAGCCTGCCTTTGCTGGCGCAGCCCGCGCTGATGCAGAAGGTCGGCAAGGGCGAAGGCCAGGTCGACATCGTCGCCTGGGCCGGCTACATCGAGAGCGGCAAGACCGACAAGGCCTTCGACTGGGTGACCGACTTCGAGAAGGCCACCGGCTGCAAGGTCAACGTCAAGACCGCCGGCACCTCCGACGAGATGGTCGCGCTGATGAACGAAGGCGGGTTCGACCTCGTCACCGCCTCGGGCGACGCGAGCACGCGGTTGATTCGCGGCAAGAAGGTGCAGCCGATCAACATCAGCCTGATCCCCAGCTACAAGAACGTCGACCCGCGCTTGCAGAAGGCCGGCTGGCACACCGAAGGCAACGTCCACTACGGCGTGCCCTACCAGTGGGGCTGGAACGTGCTGATGTACAACACCAAGGTCTTCAAGGACAAGGCGCCGACCTCGTGGAACGTCGTCTTCGAAGAGCAGATGCTGCCCGACGGCAAGACCAACAAGGGCCGCGTGCAGGCCTTCGACGGCCCGATCTACATTGCCGACGCGGCGCTGTACCTGATGAAGAAGAACCCGGCGCTCGGCATCAAGGACCCGTACGAGCTGACCGAGGCCCAGTACAAGGCCGCACTCGACGTGCTGCGCGCGCAACGCAAGATCGTGGGCAAGTACTGGCACGACGCCTTCGTGCAGATCGACGACTTCACCAACGAGGGCGTGGTGGCCTCGTCGAGCTGGCAGTTCCAGGCCAACATCCTGGGCTCGAAGAAGCAGCCGATCGCCACCGTCGTGCCGGTCGAAGGCGCCACCGGCTGGGCCGACAGCACGATGATGCACGTTGAGGCCAAGCATCCGAACTGCGCCTACCTGTGGATGGAGCACTCGCTGAACCCGAAGCTGCAGGGCGACCTGTCGGCCTGGTTCGGTTCGGTGCCTTCGGTGCCGGCCGCCTGCAAGGGCAACAAGCTGCTCACCGACGAAGGCTGCAAGCGCCAGGGCTACGAGTCGTTCGACAAGATCTCGTTCTGGAAGACGCCCACCGCGCAATGCGCGACCCAGAACAACCAGTGCGTGCCGTATCACAAATGGGTCTCTGACTACATCGCTGTGCTTGGTGGCAGGTAGATGACGGCCGCGGTCACGCTCGACCGCGTCTCCTGCACCTTCGGCGCCGCCGGGCGCGAAGTGCGCGCGGTCGACGCTGTCGATCTGACGATCGAGGCGGGTGAGTTCTTCACCTTGCTCGGCCCCTCGGGCTCAGGCAAGACGACCTGCCTGCGGATGATCGGCGGCTTCACGCTGCCCAGCGCCGGGCGGGTGCTGATCGGCGGCGAAGACATGTCGCAGCAGCCGCCCTATGCGCGGCCGGTGAACACGGTGTTCCAGGATTACGCGTTGTTCCCGCACATGAGCATTCGCGACAACGTGGCCTATTCGCTGATGGTGCGCAAGGTCGGGCGGGCCGAGCGCCATCGGCGTGCCGATGAGCTGCTGGCGCTGGTCGAGCTGGCCGGCGTCGGCGACCGGCGGCCGGCCCAGCTGTCGGGCGGTCAGCGCCAGCGGGTCGCGCTGGCGCGGGCGCTGATCAGCCAGCCGCAGGTGCTGTTGCTCGACGAGCCGCTGGGTGCCCTCGACCTGAAGCTGCGCGAGCAGATGCAGACCGAGCTGAAGGCGCTGCAGCGGCGGCTTGGCATCACCTTCCTCTTCATCACGCATGACCAGCACGAAGCCTTGTCGATGAGCGACCGCATCGGCGTCTTCAACCTCGGCCGGCTCGAGCAGGTGGGCACGCCGCACGCGGTGTACAACGCGCCGGTAACGCGCTTCGTGGCCCAGTTCGTCGGCGCCGCCAACGTGCTCGACGGCGACGCCGCGTTGCGCCTGACCGGCCGCGCCAGTGCGATGCTGCGGCCCGAGCGCATCAGCGTCGGCCCGGCCGCGGGGGCACGGGCCAGCGGTACCGTGCGCGAGGTGCAGTACTTCGGCGCGTTTACCCGGCTCAAGGTCGAGGCTGCCGGCCTGCAGCTCCAGGCCGACCTGCCCGGCGCCGGCGCCGAGCACGCCCCGGCGGCCGGCCAAGCGGTGCACCTGCACTGGGACCAGCGCGCCGTGCACGCGCTCGAGGCCGGGCCGAGCGCGTGAACGCGGCCCTGGCGCTGCCGCGCCCGCCGGGCTTGCAGCGGCGGGCCTCCGACCTGCTCTACACCCGCCGCGGTGTGCTGCTGCTGGCCCTGCTCGCGCCGCCGCTGCTGTGGTTCGGCATCGTCTACCTGGGTTCCTTGCTGGCGCTGCTGGCGAATGCGTTCTTCGGCCTCGACGACTTCACCGGCCAGGTGGTGCGTGAGTTCACGCTGAAGAACTTTGTCGATCTCACGAACCCTGCCAACCTCGACGTCGTTCGCCGCTCTGTGACGATGGCCGTGCTGGTGACGCTGGCCTGCACGGCGCTCGCCTTTCCGCTTGCTTACTACATGGCGCGCTACGCCAGCGGCGCGCAGAAGGCCGTGCTCTACATCGCGGTGATGCTGCCGCTGTGGTCGAGCTATCTGGTGCGGCTGTATGCCTGGAAACTGCTGCTGGCCAAGGAAGGGGCGATCTCGTGGCTGGCGCAGCAACTGCATCTGGTGTGGCTGCTCGACGCGGTGTTGAGCCTGCCCGCCATCGGTGGGCCTTCGCTCAGCTTTTCGGCCATCGGCACCTTCATCGTCTTCGTCTACATGTGGCTGCCGTTCATGGTGCTGCCGATCCAGGCCGCGATCGAGCGCATCCCCGGCTCGTACATCGAGGCCTCAGGCGACCTCGGCGCCGGCCCGGCGCTGACCTTGCGCAAGGTGATCCTGCCGCTGGCGATGCCGGGCATCGCCGCCGGCTCGATCTTCACCTTCTCGCTGACGCTGGGCGACTACATCATTCCGCAGGTCATCGGCGACAGCACGCGCTACATCGGGCAGGTGGTCTACATGCAGCAGGGCGTGGCCGGCAACGTGCCGTTCGCGGCCGCGTTCTCGCTCGTGCCGATCGTCGTCATCGGGGTCTACCTGTGGCTGGCCAAACGGCAGGGAGCCTTCGATGCGGTTTGATGACAGCCCCCCGGCGCCTGCGGCTCCGCGCCCCCCTGGGGGGCTCGTGCCGCGCCTTGGGGCGGCCCGGCGGCTCGGCGCGCCGTTCTCCTTACGCGCAGCGGCCTGGGGCGTCGTCGCCTTCCTGCACATCCCGCTCGCGCTGATCATCCTTTACGCCTTCAGCGCCGAGGACAAGAGCTACGTCTTTCCGCCGCCGGCGCTCACCACCCAGTGGTTCGGCGTGGCCTGGCAGCGCGAAGACGTGTGGGCGGCCATCAAGCTCAGCTTCGAGGTTGCGATCTGGTCGACCTCGATTGCGCTGGTACTGGGCACGCTGGCCGCAGCGGCGCTGGCGCGCGCCACCTTCTTCGGCCGCGACGCGATCTCGCTGCTGCTGATCCTGCCGATCGCGCTGCCCGGCGTGATCAGCGGCATCGCGCTGCGCTCGGCCTTCGGCACGCTCGAGATCCCGTTCTCGTTCTGGACCATCGTGATCGGCCACGCCACCTTCTGCGTCGTGGTGGTGTTCAACAACGCCGTGGCACGGCTGCGGCGCCTCAACCCAAACCTGCTCGAGGCCTCGATGGACCTCGGCGCCGACGGCTTCCAGACGCTGCGCTACATCATCCTGCCGCAGCTCGGCTCGGCGCTGCTGGCCGGCGCGCTGCTCGCTTTCGCGCTGAGCTTCGACGAGGTGATCGTCACCACCTTCACCGCCGGGCAGCAGACCACGCTGCCGATCTGGATGCTGCAAGAGCTGATCCGGCCGCGCCAGCGCCCGGTGACCAACGTGGTCGCGGTGGTCATCATCGCGCTGACCTTCGTGCCCATCCTCGCCGCCTACACCCTGACCCGTGCGGACGAACCCGTGCCGCGCTGAACCCGCCCAAGGAGAACTCCCATGACCGCGACTGCCCTGCCCACCGAGCTGCCGACCGAGCTGCTCATCGACGGTGCCTTCGTCGCCGGCGAAGGCGAGCCCGAGAAGGTGCTCAACCCGGCCACCGGCGAGCTGCTGGTGGCCCTGCCGGAAGCCTCGGCCGAACAGGTGCACAAGGCCGTGTCGGCCGCGCACCGGGCCTTCGACAGCTGGAGCGAAACCACGCCGATGGAGCGTTCGCGCCTGCTGCTGAAGCTGGCCGACGCCATCGAGTCGCGGGCCGAAGCCTTCGCCCGCCTCGAGTCGCTGAACTGCGGCAAGCCCGATGCGCGGGCGCTCGAAGACGAGCTGCCGGCGGTGGCCGATTGCTACCGCTACTTCGCCGGCGCGGCGCGCTGCGTCAGCGGCACCGTGGCCAACGAATACCTGGCCGGCCACACCAGCATGATCCGGCGCGATCCCATCGGCGTCGTCGGCTCGATCGCGCCCTGGAACTACCCTCTGATGATGGCCGCGTGGAAGATCGCACCGGCGCTGGCGGCGGGCAACACGGTGGTGCTCAAGCCGAGCGAGCAGACGCCGCTGACCTCGCTGCTGCTGGCGCGCGTGGCGGCCGAGATCTTTCCGAAGGGCGTGATCAACGTCATTGCCGGCCGCGGCCAGAGCGTGGGCCAGCCGCTGGTCGAACACCCGAAGGTGGCGATGGTCAGCCTGACCGGCGACGTGAGCACCGGCCGCAAGATCCTGCAGGCAGCGACCGGCACCTTGAAGCGCACCCACCTCGAACTCGGCGGCAAGGCGCCGGTGCTGGTGTTCGACGATGCCGACATCGAC
>JANOVJ010000462.1:0-6280 GCA_031417295.1 bacterium
GCCAGCCACGACCTCGACGGCGACGGTTATCCCGAAGAGTTCCTGACCAGCATGTCGGACAACAAGCTGCAGCAGCTCGAAGCCGGCGCCGCCCAACCGCGCTACATCGACATCGCCTACAAGCGCGGCGTCACCGCGCACCGGCCTTATGTGGGCGGCGACGTACACCCCTCGACCGCGTGGCACGCCCAATTCGCCGACGTGAACCATGATGGGCTCACCGACCTGTTCATCGTCAAGGGCAACGTGTCGACGATGCCCGACTTCGCAACGTTGGACCCGAACAACCTGCTGCTGCAGCAGGCCGATGGCCGCTTCGTCGAGGTCGGCCAGCAGGCCGGCATCGCGAGCTACCGGCGCGGCCGCGGTGGCATGTTGGCCGACCTGAACGGCGACGGGCTGCTCGACATGATCGTCGTCAATCGCTGGGACAAGGCGCAACTGTGGCGCAACGTCGGCGCGGGTACCGCCGAGGCGCCGAAGGCGATGGGGCATTGGCTGCAACTGCGGCTGCGCCAGGCGGGCGGCAACCGCGACGCGATTGGTGCCTGGGTCGAGGTCGATCTGGGTGGGCGCATCGTGCGCGAAGAACTCACCGTCGGCGGCGGGCACGCGAGCGGGCAACTGGGCTGGATGCACTTCGGGCTCGGCGAGGCCACCGCGCCCAAGCTGCGCGTGCAATGGCCGCAGGGTGAGTGGAGCGCATGGCAAAGCGTGGCGGCGGACAGCTTCGTCATCGTCGATCGGGAACGCGGCACCAGCCCGTGGAAGGCGCCGTGATGCGCACCGAGATGCGCCGAGCGCTGCGTCACGGGTTGCAAAGCGGGCTGTGCGCGGCGGCGCTGCTGTTGTGCCCCGCCCTGCACGCCCAGCCCACCAACGCCCCGCCGGCCAGCACCTACAGCGCAGCCGCGGCCACCGAGTGGTTCCAGCTCGCGCTGCAACTCACGCAGCAAACGCCCGGCTTCAGCCCACCCGTCGCGTCGCGCGCGTTCGCCTACCTCGGGCTCGCGCTGTACGAGTCCATCGTGCCGGGCATTGCGCAGAACAGCAGCCTGGCGGGCCAGTTGAGCGAGCTCAGCTCGCTGCCCTTCGCCCAGCCCGACGAGCCCTTGCACTGGCCGACCGTCGCCAACGCCGCGCTGGCGACGATGACGCGGATGATGTTCCCCACCGCCAGCGCCGACAACAAGGCCCGCATCGACCTGCTGGAGCGCAGCCTGCCGTTGAAGCTCTCGGCCGACTTCAACCCGGCAACGATCTCGACCGAAATCAGCCAGCGCTCCGAGACCTTCGGCAAGCTGATGGCGATGGCGCTGCTGACCTGGGCCCGCACCGACGGTGGCCACGAAGCCTGGGGCCCACCGCGGCGCGGCCGCGAGAGCTACGTCCCGCCCAGCGGGCCGGGCCAATGGTCGGCCACGCCACCGACTTTCGCCCGCGCGCTGCTGCCGTGGTGGGGCGAGAACCGGCCCTTCGTGCTGAAGGGCGCTGCGGCGTGCCCGGCGCCGCCGCCGACGCCTTACTCGGAGCAAGCGGGCTCACCTTTTTATCGCGACGCGCAAGAGGTGTGGCAGATCAGCAAGGCGGCCACGCAGGCGCAGCGCCAGTTCGCGCTCTACTGGGCCGACGACCCGGGCAAGACGCCCACGCCGGCCGGCCACTGGGTCTACATCGCGACCGACCTGTTGAAGGCGCGCAAGGCGACGCTGGCCGACGCGGCGCAGGCCTACGCGCAGCTCAACCTGGCGCTGGCCGATGGGTTCGTCGCCGCCTGGAAAACCAAGTACAGCGTCAACCTGTTGCGGCCGGTGACGTATGTGCAACTCGTGTTCGACAGCGACTGGGTGCCGACACTGATGGACACACCGCCGTTCCCCGAATACCCGTCGGGCCATTCGGTCGTGTCGAGTGCGGCGGCGGCGGTGCTGGCGCAGCGCTTTGGCGCGGGCACCGCCTTCACCGACAACACCCACAACGACCGCGGCTGGGGGCCGCGGACGTTCCCGAGTTTCCAGGCCGCGGCCGATGAGGCTGCCGTGTCGCGCCTGTACGCCGGCATCCACTTTCGCAACGGGGTGGAAAGCGGGAAGGCACAGGGGAGGTGTGTGGCGGAGAAGGTGCTGGCCCTACGGTTCGGGCGGTGAGGCTGCGCGAGTTTCGCAGCTAACCCGCCTCGCGTTTACTCGCGGAACCCGGCGCAGCCGGTGAGGGTCTTCTTGCCGAGAACGAGCCTTGCGCTGCCCGGAAAGACCTTGCCGCTCATCGTGTCCTGGCACGGCGTGCGGTCGCACGTCAGCCGCACCGCGGTGCCGTCGGCGGCGGTGCCCGACCAGCCTTGCGAGCGCACCCGCACGCTGGAAACCGCGTAGGTCTTGGCGCCGTTGTCGGTCTTGATCTGCATCGTCCGCGGCCGGCCGAGCGAGACCTCGGCCGACCAGCCCGGCTCGTTGCCGATCGCAAAGTACGTCTTGGCCCTGCGGCCGGCCTGGTCTGAGGCAAAACCGGGGGCAGGCTCACCTTGCAATGCGTTGGCGTTGGCACCGGCCTGCGGCAACGGCCGGTAACCGGGACCGTCCGGCCCCGAAGGCCCTTCGCCACGAATCGGCCCGGGCGGGGTATTGGCGCAGGTCTGCGCCTGGCTCGGCAGCGCCGCGGCGAGGAACAGCGCGGCAGCGATCGTCGCCGGGTGAAGGGGCTGAAGGCGGAGCGGCATGGACGGTACCTCCTGTCTGGGTGCGTGGGAGCTTGCGTCGCAAGTATCGCGCGCAGCGAGGCGCAAGCAGGCTCCGCCTGTGGCATAAAGGAGGCACGCGCAACTGCCAAGGAGACGGCCATGGCTGAACTGCTGAAGATCGACGGGCAACGCCTGTGGGCGAGCCTGATGGAGATGGCCAAGATCGGCGCCACGCCCAAGGGCGGTGTCTGCCGGCTTACGCTGACCGACCTCGACCGCGACAGTCGCGACCTGTTCGTCAAGTGGTGCAAGGAGGCCGGCTGCACCGTGAAGGTGGATCAGATGGGCAACATCTTCGCCCGCCGCCCGGGCAAGAACAACGCGCTGGCGCCGGTGGGTACCGGCAGCCACCTCGACAGCCAGCCCACCGGCGGGCGCTTCGACGGCGTCTACGGCGTGCTTGCGGGGCTGGAAGTGATCCGCACGCTGAACGATCTGGGCATCGAGACCGAGCGCCCGGTCGAGGCTTCGGTATGGACCAACGAGGAAGGCTCGCGCTTCGCGCCGGCGATGGTCGGCTCGGGCGTGTATGCCGGCGTGTTCTCGCTCGAATACGGCCACTCGCGCACCGACCAGCAAGGCAAGACGATCGGCGAGGAACTCGCGCGCATCGGCTACCTCGGCAGCGAGACTATGGGCAACCGCCCGGTGCACGCGTTCTTCGAGACGCACATCGAACAGGGGCCGATCCTCGAGCACGAAGGCCAGACGATCGGCGTCGTGACTGATGCGCAAGGCCAGCGCTGGTACGAACTGACGCTGACCGGCCAGGAAAGCCACGCCGGGCCGACGCCAATGCCGGTGCGCCGCGACGCGCTGCTCGGCGCGGCACGCGTGATTCAACTCGTCAACGAGATCGGCCTCGCCCACGCGCCGAACGCGGTGTCGACCGTGGGCATGATCAACTCGTACCCGAACTCGCGCAACGTGATTCCCGGCCGGGTGTTCCTGACGGTCGACTTCCGCAACCCCGACAACGCCGACCTGACACGCATGGACGCCGAACTCAAGGCCGGCGTGGCGCGCATCGCTGCCGCGAGCCGGCTGGAGCACGAGCTGAAACAGATCTTCCAGTACGACTGCGTGCACTTCGACGAAAGCTGCGTCGCGATGGTGCGCGCCGGCGCTGAAGCGCTGGGCTACAGCACGCGCAACATCGTCTCCGGCGCGGGGCATGACGCTTGCTACATGTCGACGGTCACGCCGACGGCGATGATCTTCGTGCCCTGCATCGGCGGCATCAGCCACAACGAGATCGAGGACGCCAAACCGGCCTGGATCGAAGCGGGCGGCAACGTGCTGTTCCAGGCGATGCTGGCCAAGGCGAATGAATTGCCGGGGGTGGTTCGGTCGGGCGCCGCTGCGGAGGCGGTGGCTTGACGCGGGCGGTTTCTTTGTGAGCAGAATTTAGCAGCGTGGAGATTCACACCATGAGCATCCTGATTCGCGGCGGTACCGTCGTCAACGCAGACGCCAGCGTGCGCGCCGATGTGCTGTGCGAGGGCGGCAAGATCGCCGCCATCGGCCCCGACCTGCAAGCGCCCGCCGGGTACGAGGTGCTCGATGCCGGCGGCGCGCTGGTGATGCCGGGCGGCATCGACACCCACACCCACATGGAACTGCCGTTCATGGGCACGGTGACCATGGACGACTTCTTCACCGGCACCTCGGCAGGCCTCTCGGGCGGCACGACGATGATCCTCGACTTCGTGATTCCGAACCCGAAGCAGCCGCTGATGGAGGCGTTCCAGAACTGGAGCGGCTGGGCCGAGAAGTCGGCCGGCGACTACGGCTTCCACGTTGCCGTCACGTGGTGGGACGACAGCGTGCACCGCGACATGGGCACGCTGGTGCACGAGCACGGCGTGAACAGCTTCAAGCACTTCATGGCCTACAAGAACGCGATCATGGCCGACGACGAGGTGCTGGTGAACAGCTTCGCGCGGGCGCTGGAACTCGGCGCGTTGCCGACGGTTCATGCCGAGAACGGCGAACTGGTTTTCCAGTTGCAGAACAAGCTGGTCGCGATGGGGCTGACCGGGCCCGAGCAGCACCCCACCTCGCGCCCGCCCGCGGTCGAGGCCGAAGCGACGAACCGCGCGATCCGCCTGGCGGAGGTGATCGGCTGCCCGATCTACATCGTTCACGTCTCGAACGAGGAATCGCTGCAGGCGATCATCCGCGCCCGCAGCGCCGGGCAGCGCGTGTTCGGCGAGGTGCTAGCGGGGCATCTGACGATCGACGACTCGGTGTATCAGCATCCCGACTGGCGCATTGCTGCCGCCCACGTGATGAGCCCGCCATTCCGCGAGAAGAAGCACCAGGCCGCGCTGTGGGCCGGGTTGCAAGCCGGGCACTTGCAGACGACGGCCACCGACCATTGCGCGTTCTGCGACGAGCAGAAGGCGATGGGCGCCGACAATTTCGCCAAGATCCCGAACGGCTGCGCCGGCATCGAAGACCGCATGTCGGTGGTCTGGGACGCGGGCGTGAACAGCGGTCGGCTGACGCCGAACGAATTCGTGCGTGTCACGTCCACCAACGCGGCACAGATCTTCAACATCTACCCGCGCAAGGGCGTGATCGCGGTCGGCAGCGACGCCGACCTGGTGGTCTGGGACCCGGCCGCAACCAAGACCATCACGACCGCGAAATCGGTCTCGAAGGTCGGCTACAACATCTTCGAGGGCCGCACGGTGCAGGGCCTGCCGGTCGTGACCGTCGCCAACGGCAAGGTGGTGTGGTCGCACGGCGACCTGCGCGCGGTGCGCGGCGCCGGCCGCTACATCAAGCGGCCGCCGTTCGCGCCGATGTTCGATGCGCTGAAGCGCCAGGCGGCGCAGCACGTGCCGCAGGCCGTAAAGCGCGCCGCCTGACCGCCGCGTTTCATCAAGGAGCACCGATGGGGTCGAGCGACATTCGCAGCGGTTGGCTGCCCGCCTGCCAGTACACCGAGAACTTTGCCGACATCCACCCGCCGCTGACCGCGGTGCAGGCGCGCATCGAGTCGGAACGCTGCTACTACTGCTACGACGCGCCGTGCACCACAGCCTGCCCGACCGGCATCGACATCCCGTCCTTCATCCGCCGCATAGCCGAAGACAACCTGCGCGGCGCGGCGAAGGCGATCCTCGAAGAGAACATCTTCGGCGGCATGTGCGCCCGTGTCTGCCCGACCGAGGTGCTGTGCGAACAGGCCTGCGTGCGCAACACGAACGAGGACAAGCCGGTCGAGATCGGCGCGCTGCAACGTCACGCGACCGACCACTTGATGGCGCATCCGGGCGCACCGCTGTTCACGCGCGGCGCTTCCACCGGCAAGCGCGTCGCCGTCGTTGGCGCCGGGCCGGCGGGACTGTCGTGCGCGCATCGGCTGGCGATGCTCGGGCACGACGTGGTCGTGCTCGATGCCAAGCCGAAGGCCGGCGGCTTGAACGAATACGGCCTCGCGGCGTACAAGACGCCGGACGACTTTGCACAGAGGGAAGTCACCTGGCTGCTTTCCATCGGCGGCATCACGGTCGAGCATGGCAAGGCGCTCGG
>JANOVJ010000463.1:0-4288 GCA_031417295.1 bacterium
GGGCAAGGTGCAGATCGACGGCCGCGACGAATTGCGCAAGACCTGCAAGGTCAGGGCGGGGCAGGTGGTGGGTGTTCACGGCACGCGGGTGCGCGTGATGGCGGCCGGTGCGCCTGCCGCCGACAGCGAGCCCGAGCCGTCGCCTTAATGGCGCGCCCGCGCCCGGAGATCACTTTTTCTTCTTGCTGCGGTCGGGCACCACGGTCGTGATCGGCGCCGACATGCCGAGTGCCGCCACCGGCTTCGGTGGGCCGGTGTCCTTCTTCGGCTTCTTCGATTCTTTCGTGCTGCGCTGTTGTCCCTTGGCCATGGCGGCTCTCCTTGAGGTCGGTGGCGCGAAGTATCGCGCAGCACGGGCCAATTTGTCTTCAGATGCAGAATCGGCAGCGCACTTCACCACAGCGGAGCAAACGCATGTACCGAAAGATTCTCGTCCCCATCGACGGCAGCCCGACCGCAGCGCGCGGCCTCGATGAAGCGACCAAGCTCGCCAAGCTCACCGGCGCCAAGGTGCGCCTGATCCACGTGGTCGATCAGGTCTCGTTCGCCACCGGCATTGAGGCGGCGACGCTGATCACCGGCGACACGATGCGCCTGCTGCGCGAGGCCGGCCAGGCGCTGCTCGACAAGGCCGTCGCGCGGGTCGAGAAGGCCGGGCTGCGGGTCGACAGCGTGCTCTGCGACGGCCTGGCGGGCCGGGTCTGCGACCTCGTGATCGAGCAGGCTGCGGCCTGGCCGGCCGACCTGATCGTGCTTGGCACGCACGGCCGGCGCGGCCTGGGCCGCTGGCTGCTCGGCAGCGACGCCGAGATGATCGTTCGCCTGGCGGTGGTGCCGGTGCTGCTCGTGAGAGCCAAGGAGGCCGTCGCGGCGGGATCGAAGCGCGCGCCCTGACGGCGCGCAACAGGTCATCCCGATGTGGTCGGCCCGGTGGACTGCTGGTCACGGCCGCGCGATTGCACCTCGAGCCGCCGACGCTCGATGGCATCCGCGCTCAGGTGATCGTTGATCTCGCGGCAGCGCGCCTGCTCGAGCGCCATCGCCTCGCCGAAGGCGAGTGCGAAACCATCGTTGATCACGGCCTTGTAGCGCAGCAGCATTTCAGGCACCGCCGACAGCATGTCGAGCGCCATCGCTAGCGCCTGTGCGAGCAGTTCGTCCGGCGCGACGACGCGGTTGACGAGCCCCCAGGCCTCGGCCTGTGCGGCCGAAAGAAAGTTGCCGGTCAGGCTGAGTTCGCGCGCCCGATAGATGCCGATCGCACGGCTGAGCTTTTGCGAGAGACCCCAGCCGGGTGCGATGCCGATGCGGGCATGGGTATCGGCAAAGCGCGCAGCGCTCGACGCGAGCATCACGTCGCAGGCCAGCGCCAGCTCGAAACCGCCGGTGATGGCCGCGCCGTTGATGGCGCCGATCACCGGGCCGCTGAAGCGGTTCAGCGAGCGCACCGGGTCGGGCCGCTCGGCAGGCTGCACCACGTCGCCGACGCTGGCGTCGCCGCGGCCGAGTTCCTTCAGGTCGAGCCCGGCGCAGAAAGCGCGGCCGGCGCCGGTCAGGATCAGCACGCGCACCGCGGGGTCGGCCTCCAGCGCGTCGATCGCGAGCGCCAGCGTGGCCATCAGTTCGCGCGACAGCGCGTTCAGCGCTTGTGGCCGGTTCAGCGTGACGAGCGCATAGCCTTCGGCGTGCTTCTCGACCAGGACGGTGGGTTCGGTGGCCATGGCAGGGCTCGCTTCGGTGAGGTTGCAACCGGGCCAGTGTGCCCCGGCCCGTGGTGCAATGCAGGCTCAAGCCCGAAATCGATTCGATCATGACGCCACTGCCTCCCGCCATTGCCGCGGCCGACCTCGAAGCCACCCTTCGCGCGCAGGGCCACGCCGTGCTCGGTCCGCAGGGCACGAGCGATTGGTTGCAGATACCGCTCGCGGCGCTCGGCCCCTTGCCCGCGTTCTGGAACGACCTGCCGCCAGACGCCTACCTGCGCGACGGTGGCCGCTACCGGCGACGCCGCCACGCGAGCTGCATCGTCGAAGGCGACGCGGTGCAAGCCGTGCCGCACCGCGCCCATTGGCAGCCGGTCGAATACAACGCGCTGCATGGCGGGCTCGAACGCTGGTTCGAGCCGATCGCGGCGGAGGTGCTTGCGCTGCCGGCGTGGTCGCAAATACTGCGCTCGCTGGCGCGCACCGCGTCCGGGCTCAAGGGCGCGCAGCGCTGGCATGTCGAGGCGCATCAGTTCCGCATCGACACCACCGAAGGTATCGGCCGCCCGACGCCCGAAGGCGCACATCGCGACGGGGTCGATTTCGTGGCCGTGCTGCTGGTGGCGCGGCAGGGCATCAAGGGCGGCGAGACGCGGGTGTTCGAGGCGGCGGGGCCCCAAGGCATCCGCTTCACGATGACAGAGCCGTGGTCGGCGCTGTTGATCGACGATGCGCGGGTGATCCACGAAAGCACGCCGATCCAGCCGACAGCCCCCGCAGCGGCGCAGCAGGGGTACCGCGACACGCTGGTCGTCACGCTGCGGGCGGGCGGGTTCCTCGACGCGGCTTAGCCCGCCGGGGCGCCGAAACGCTGGCGCCCCCGGCCCGGCTCAGGTGCCCTGCGCGATCCCGGCGATGGCCCACTCGCGGCTGCCATCGGCCGGCTTGACGAGATGCCAGACCTCGTCGAACGGCGCGGCCGGGCCGTCGATTTCTTCGCGGATCAGCCCGTGGAAGCGCACGCTGACGATCTGGCGCGCGTCTTCCTGGGCGAAGTCCATCACCTGCGCGTCGAGTTGCACCACGTCGGTTTGCTGCGCCGAGCTCTTGCGGTCTTGCAGTTCGAGCTTGAACACGGCGAACATTTCGGGCGTGGCGAACTGGCGCAAGTCTTCGAGATCGGCCTTGTCGTTCGCCGCCTGCATGCGGATGAAGATCAGTTTGGCGATGCGCTCGAACGCCGCGCTGTCGAAGCCCGGCGGCAACATCGACGCGCTGGCCGCTGGCGCGCTGGTGGTCGACGCGGCCCGGCCCGAACCAAAAGCCGGCTCGGTGTTCGACGGCCGCGCAGCGTTGTCAAGTTGGCCCGCGGCGCCGGCGAACTGCATTCCGCCCACCCCGGCGGCCGGTGCGGCCGGGCCGAAGCGGCGCATCACCAGGCGGATCACGAAGAAGGCGGCCACGGCCAGCAAGGCCATTGTGAGGAAGCTGCCGAACGCTTCGCCCATGCCGAGGTGGCTCATCAGCGCCGCGATGCCCAGGCCGGCGGCGAGGCCGGCGATCGGGCCCAGCCACGAGCGCGCGGGGGCAGCTGCGGCCGCCGCGCCGGCGGTGCCGGCAGCCTGCTGCGCCGGTGGCGAGGCCGGTGCCGGCTTGGCCGGCATCTGGCGCTGCATGCCCGACGTGCCGCCGCCGCCGAGGCGCTTGGCCTGCGCTTCAACGGCCACGAAACTCACGCCCACCAGGGCGACGAACAAGCTCAACAGAATCTTCTTCACGCTGGAACTCCTGACATGAATGACCGCGAAACGCGCCCCGGGCAGAGATGCCCGACAAGCCGACGTGTGCCGATGGTATCTCGGGACGGTCTGTGGAACTACAACCCCGATCTCGGGGCGGGGCATCGTGATGCAAACTGCACCGTGATGAACGTCTTCGATGCGGAACGCACCCGCGAGTTCCTTCCATGGCCCGCGCTCATCGCCGCGATGCGGCAGATGTTTCAAAGCGGCTGCGAGATGCCGCTGCGCCATCACCACCGAATCGAGGTGCCGGGCGAACCCGACGCAACGCTGCTGCTGATGCCGGCCTGGGTGGCGGGCGAACATCTGGGCGTGAAGGTCGTCAACGTGATGCCCGGCAACGGCGCACGTGGGCTGCCGAGCGTGGTCTCGAACTACTTGCTGAGCGACGCCCGCAGCGGGCAGCTGCTGGCGCTGATCGACGGTGGCGAGCTGACCTCGCGCCGCACCGCCGCGGCCTCGGCGCTCGCCGCGAGCTACCTGGCGCGGGCCGATGCGAGCCGGCTGCTCATCGTCGGCACCGGGCAGCTCGCGCTGAACATGGCGGCCGCGCATGCTAGCGTGCGGTCGATCCGGCATGTCGGTGTCTGGGGCCGGCGCAGCGAACGCGCAGAGCGGGTGGCGGGCCGGGTGCGCAAAGCGCTCGGCATCGAGGCGGTGGCGGTCGCCGACCTGGAGGCCGCGGTGCGGCAGGCGCATATCGTCTCGACTGTGACATTGGCGAACGAAGCGCTGGTGCAAGGCGATTGGCTCCAGCCGGGCACGCACCTCGACCTCGTCGGC
>JANOVJ010000464.1:0-9742 GCA_031417295.1 bacterium
GATCACCGGGTCGCGCGCGGTCTTCTGGTTGCAGCCCATCACGAGCGCGTTGAGCGACAGCGGATAGCTGTCGGCCACGGTGTGCTGCTTTTCGACCAGCACGCCGAGCACGCGGGCTTCCAGCAGCGAGAGTGTCCGGAGCGTCATGCCCGCGTCAAAGTGCGAAGCCGTCGTCGGCCTGGATCACCGCGCCGTTGATGAAGTGGCTCTCGTTGGCGCACAGCATCATCAGCACGGCGTCCAGGTCTTGCGGCTGGCCGACGCGCTTGCGCGGCAATGTGGCAATGAACTTCTGCCCGCGCTCGGTGCCCCACTGGTCGTGATTGATCTCGGTGTCGATGTAGCCGGGGCACAGCGCGTTCACGTTGATGCCGTACTTGCCCCACTCCAGCGCCATCGCCCGCGTCATGTGCACCACGGCGGCCTTGCTCATGCAGTAGACGCCAATCTGCCCGAGCACCCGCAGCCCGGCCACCGACGCGATGTTGACGATGCGCCCGCCAGTGAAGGTGCCCGGAGCGGCGCCCTTGGCGCGCGCGATCATCCGCTTGCCCACCTCCTGCGCCACAAAGAACGCACCCTTGGTGTTGGTGTTCATCAGGTGGTCGTAGTCTTCCAGCGTCACGTCGGTGAGCTTTTGCGTCGAGGCCACGCCCGAGTTGTTGATGAGGATGTCGATCGAGCCCATCTCGGTCTCGGCATGGGCCACGGCGGCCTTGATGCTGTCGTGGTCGGTCACGTCGAGCGCGACCACATGCGCGTTGCCACCGGCGGCCTCGATCTCGGCGCGCAAGGCCTTCAGCCGCTCGACCCGGCGCCCGGCCAGCACCACGGCCGCGCCGGCGCCGGCCAGCGTCTTGGCGAACTGCATGCCGAGGCCGCTGGAGGCGCCGGTGACCAGCGCCACGCGGCCGGAAAGATCGATCGAATAGCTCATGGGGTTCGCTCCTGCGCTTGTTTGCAATCACGATATCACGCGCCCGAGGCCTCTCGCCGGACGCGACCGAGCCCGTAAAATGCGTGCAAGGCCCCCGCCGCGCAACCACAGGAAATGCCATGACCCCCGCCGAGATCACTGCCCAGCACGGCCCGCGTGAAGCGATGGCGTACGACGTGGTGGTGGTGGGCGCCGGCCCCGCCGGCCTGGCCACCGCGATCCGGCTCAAGCAGTTGGCCGCGATGCAGGGCAAGGAGGTCTCGGTGGTGGTGCTCGAGAAGGGCTCCGAGCCCGGCGCGCACATCCTCTCGGGCGCCATCATGGACCCGCGCGCCCTCGACGAGCTGTTCCCCGACTGGAAGGAACGCGGCGCGCCGCTGAACCAGCCGGTGACCGAAGACAAGTTCCTCTTCCTCGGCGAAACCAAGGCCACGCCGACGCCCGACTTCTTCCTGCCCGACTGCTTCAAGAACCACGGCAACTACATCATCAGCCTGGGCAACGTGGTGCGCTGGCTGGGCCAGCAGGCCGAGGCGCTGGGCGTCGAAATCTTCCCCGGCTTCGCGGCGGCCGAAGTGCTCTACAACGACGTTGGCGCGGGTGCGTCATCAGTCAAGGGCGTGGCGACCGGCAACCTCGGCATCGGCAAGGACGGCGAGCCCACGGCGAACTTCCAGCTCGGCATGGAACTGCACGCCAAGTACACGATCTTTGCCGAAGGTTCGCGCGGTCACCTGGGCAAACAACTCATCGCCAAGTTCAAGCTCGATGCGGGGAAGGACCCGCAGAGTTACGGCATCGGCATCAAGGAACTGTGGGAGGTTGACCCCGCCAAACACCAGGCCGGCCTGGCCTTTCACACCGCCGGCTGGCCGCTCGACACCCGGACCTACGGCGGCTCGTTTCTGTACCACATGGAGGGCAACCTGGTGGCGGTGGGCTTCGTGGTCGGGCTCGACTACAGCAACCCGTGGCTGAGCCCGTTCGAGGAGTTCCAGCGCTGGAAATTGCATCCCGCGATCAAGCCCACGTTTGAAGGCGGCAAGCGCATCGGCTACGGCGCGCGGGCGCTGACGGCGGGCGGCATTCTCTCCATCCCGAAGACCGTGTTCCCCGGCGGCGCGCTGATCGGCTGTGACGCCGGTTACCTGAACGCAAGCCGCATCAAGGGCAGCCACGCCGCGATCAAGACCGGCATGATGGCGGCCGACGCGGCCTTCGACGCGATCATGGCGGGGCGTCAGCACGACGAGCTGAGTGCCTATCCGGCCGCATTCGAGAAGAGCTGGCTGCACGAGGAACTCGACAAGGCGCGCAACTTCAAGCAATGGTTCAAGAAGGGCCTGCTGATCGCCACCTTGATGAACGGCATCGAGCAGTGGTTGCTGCCCAAGCTCGGCTTCAAGGCGCCGCCGTGGACGCTGCACCGCAAGCAGGCCGACCACCTGTACCTGAAGCCGGCCGCAGATTGCCCGCAGATCGCGTACCCGAAGCCCGACGGCAAGATCACCTTCGACCGGCTCTCGTCGGTGTTCATCAGCAACACCAACCATGAAGAGCAGCAGCCGGCGCACCTCACGCTCAAGGATGCGAGCGTGCCGGTGAACATCAACCTCGCCAGGTACGCCGGCCCGGAAAGCCGCTACTGCCCGGCCGGCGTGTACGAGTACGTGAAGACCGCCACCGCCGATGGGAAAGAGACCGACCGGCTGCAGATCAACGCCCAGAACTGCGTGCATTGCAAGACCTGCGACATCAAGGACCCGACGCAGAACATCGTCTGGGTTACGCCCGAAGGTGGCGGCGGGCCCAACTACGCGGGCATGTAGCGGCGGCGTGCGCGGGCCCTCCTCCGTGCGCGGCGCGAGCGCTGCAATGGTGGCCTCCTTGGCGCTGTTTCGATGACCGAAGCCGAAGCCCGCCAGGTCGTGCTGCTGCGCGCCTTCGAAGACCCGCTCACCGCGCCATGGACCGAGGCCGACCGCGAGGGCGCAAGCCGCGAGGCCGCCCGCGAGCTGGGCGAAACCGCCCCCGCCGAGCGTCTGATTGCGCGGCGCGCGGCGTGGTCAGTCACCCGCCTGGCGCGGCGCCTGCCCGCCGCGGCATCGGCGCTCGCCGCAACCACGGCCCCGGCCTGGCTGCTGCCCGCCGTGTTGCTGATTGCGTTCGCGATCGGCCTGGCGATCGACGCCATCGGCAACGCACGCCACATCAACATCCTTCCACCGCACTTGCTGGCGATGCTGCTCTGGAACGTGGCCGTCTACGGGCTCCTCGCCGTGCACGCGCTGTGGAGCGGCAGCACCGCCTGGCTGCCCTTGGCGTGGCTGCGTTCGCTGGCGAGCCGTGTGGCCGGTATGACGCGCTCGCCGCCACCCGCGCTCGCGCGCTTCCTCGCCGACTGGCTGCATGCGAGCCAGGTGCTGCAAGCCACCCGCCTGGCCGCCACGCTGCATGTGGCGGCGGCCGTGCTCGCGGTCGGCGCGATCGTGTCGATGTACGCGCGCGGCAGCTTCTTCGCGTTGCTGGCGGGCTGGGAAAGCACCTTCTTCGATGCCGGCACCATGCACGCCCTCGTCACCGGCCTGCTCGGCCCGGCGTCGCGGATCAGCGGCATCGCATTGCCCGACGAAGCCGGCTTCGCGGCGCTGAACTTCGCCCATGGCGGCGGCGAAATCGCAGCGCGCTGGATTCACCTGTTCGCCGTGACCATCGTCGCCGTGATCGTGCTGCCGCGCCTCGTGTTGGCAGCCTGGTCGGCCTGGCGCGCGCGAACGATGCGGCGTGACTTTGCATTGCCGCTGAACGAGCCCTACTTCCAGCACCTGCTGCCGCGCTCGCGCGATGCGGCGGCGGTGGTTTCGGTGCTGCCCTTCAGCTACCGCGTTGCGTCCGAGAGTGCAGTTGCGTTGCGCGTTGTGCTGGCGCCCGAATCTGCAAGCGAGCTGCACATTCGCCTGCACGCCAGCGTGGCCCTCGGTGGCGAAGACGAGCCCGAAGGCTGGTACCCCGCGCTCAGCGGCGACGCGGCGAGCTTGTGGGTCGCGCTGTTTGCGCTCACCGCCACGCCGGAGCGTGAGACCCACGGCGCCTTCTTGCAGGCACTCGCGGCGCACCTGCCTGCCGGCGTGCGTTTGCTGGTGCTCATCGACGAGGCCGGCTTCCGCGAGCGCTTCGACGCGAACCGGCTCGCCCAGCGCCGCGACGCCTGGCGCGGCCTGATGCAAGCGCTCGGCCACGAGCCGCGCTTTGTGGACCTGATGGCCCCTGTTGCGGCACCGGAATCGCCGCGATGAGCGGCTCGCCCTCGACCGTCGCGCTCAGCCTGGTCGCCCACACCAACGTCGGCAAGACCACGCTGGCGCGCACGCTGCTGCAACGAGATATCGGCGAGGTGCGCGACGAAGCGCATGTGACGCTCGAGGCCGAACGCCAGACGATGATCGAGACGCCCGCGGGTGACCGGCTCGAACTCTGGGACACACCGGGCTTCGGCGACAGCCTGCGCCTCGCGCAGCGGCTGGCGCGCGAAGGCAACCCGATCGGCTGGTTCCTGAACGAAGTCTGGGACCGCTGGCGCGACCGCGCGCGCTGGTCGAGCCAGAACGCGGTGCGCAACGTGCTGGAGCAGGCCGACGTGGTGCTCTACCTCGTCAACGCCGCCGAGCAGCCCGGGGACGTCGGTTATCTCGACGCCGAACTGAAGGTGCTCGATCTGCTCGGCAAGCCGGTGCTGGTGCTGCTGAACCAGACCGGGCCACCACGCGGCCCACAGGCCGAGGCCGCGGAGTTGCAACGCTGGCTTGAGCGCTGCACTGGATTCCCTTGCGTGCGCGAGGTGCTGGCGCTCGACGCCTTCGCGCGCTGCTGGGTGCAGGAAGATGCGCTGCTTGCTGCCGTGGCGCCCCTGCTCGGGCCGACACCTCACGCCGCTTTCGCACGCCTGCGCGCGGCGTGGCGGCAGCGCCAGCACGCCACTTGGCGGGCCTCGTGCGCCGTGCTCGCCGAACGCCTGGCGCGCGCGGCGCTCGACCGCGCCGAAGTGGCCCACGCCGGCTGGACCGGCCGCGTGCGCGAGTTCGGCAGCGCGCTCGGGCTGCCCGCAGGCGCCACCGCCACGCCGCGCGAACAGGCGATGCAGGTACTCGCCGAACGGCTGGACACCGACCTGCGCACCAGCACCGACCGCCTGATCGCGCTGCACGGCCTGGGCGGGCGGGCGAGCGCCATCGTGCAGCAGCGGCTGGCCGAGCACTTCGCGCTGCGCGAGCCGGTGAGCGAGGGCAAGGCCGCAATCGTCGGCGGCATGGTCAGCGGCGCGTTGGTCGGGCTGAAAGCCGACATCCTGAGCGGCGGGCTCACGCTCGGCGGCGGGCTGCTGGCCGGCGGCGTGCTCGGTGCCCTCGGCGCGATGGGGCTGGCGCGCGGCGTCAACCAGCTTCGCGGCGTCGCCAAGCCGACGCTGGCGTGGAGCGATGCGGTGCTCGACGAGCTCGCGCGGTCGGCCTTGTTGGGCTATCTCGCGGTGGCCCACTTCGGCCGCGGCCGTGGCGACTGGATCGAATCCGAACACCCGCGCATCTGGTCGGCTGCGGTGGACGCATTGCTTGTCGAACGCCAGCCCGCCCTGCACCGCGTCTGGGCCATGCGCGCCACCGCGTCGGAAGAGGCCTTGCGGGCGCTGCTCGAGCCGGTGCTGGCCGATGCGATTCGAGCGCTCCTGCTGCGCCTGTATCCGCAATCGGGCGCGGTCTTCGAGGCGCCCGGCGGCTGATCGGCCGCCGCTGCCAGACCGCTCAGGCCTGAATCAAGCCCCAGCGCAGCGCCACCAAGGTCAGCTCCGACTGGTTGCCCGCGCCGAGTTTTTGCTTGATGTGATACAGGTGCGTGCCCACCGTGCTGGGCGACAGGTTCAGGTTGGCCGCGTTGGCGGCCACGGTCGCGCCTTGGGCGAGCTGGATGAAAACCGAGAACTCGCGTTCACTCAAGGCATCGGCCGGGTTGTCCTGGCCGTCGATCTGCGCCATCGCCAGCGCCTGTGCGGTGTGCGCATCGACATAGCGTTCACCGCGCGCGACGGCAGTCACGGCCACGATCAACGCCTCCGGTGCGGTGCGCTTGGCCAGGTAGCCCAGGGCTCCCGCCCGCAGCACCCGACGCGGGTGGGCCGTGTCCTCATGCGCCGACAAGGCCAGCACACGGGCGTTCGGGTCCTGCGCCAGCAGCCGGCGCACGGCTTCGAGCCCGCCCATGCCGGGCATCGACAAGTCCATCACCACCACATCGGGCTTGCAGCGTGGGTACAAGGTGCAAGCCTGCTCGCCGCTGTCGGCCTCGGCCACCACCTCGACCTGCGCGTCGGCGAGCAGCATGCGAAAACCCATGCGCACCAGCGCGTGGTCGTCGACCAGCATCACGCGGATCATGCGGGCTCACTCATTCGGCGTCTCCGCTGCCGGCGCCAGCGGCAGGCGCACCCGCAGCCGCGCGCCCTGCGGTTCGGCGAGCTCGATCGAGAGCCTCCCGCCCAGCCCTTCGACCCGCTCGGTCATCCAGCGCAGGCCGTGGTGGCCGGTGCGTTGTGCCCAGTCCGCCGCCAGCCCTTCGCCGTTGTCGGTCACGGTCAGCGTGACTGCGTCATCGCGTGCCTCCACGCGCAGTGCGATCCTGCCGGCCCGGCCGTGTCGCAACGCGTTGGTCAGGCCCTCCTGCGTGACCCGGTACAAGGCCAGCGCCGCGTCGTTGGACACGGCTGCACCGGCCAGGTCGAGCTGCAGCGCGATCTCCACCCCGGCATGGTTGCGCCGCGTCCGCTGCACCAGGTCGGTCAGCGCTTCGCTCAGCCCCAGGCTGTCGAGCGCCAGCGGCGCGAGGCGCGGAATGATGCCGTGCATCGCGTCGTACAGGCGCGAGGATTCGTCGGCGATCAACCGCGCCGCCTGCTCCACCGCCGGGTCACCGGCAGTGCGCTGCGCAATCGACAGCGCCATGCTGCGCATCGCCGTGACCGACTGGCCCAACTCGTCGTGCAGTTCACGCGCGATCAGCTTGCGTTCCTGCTCGATGCAGTGCTCGATCCAGCGCGTCAGCTCGCGGTTGTCCGACAGCTCGCCCTCGGCGCGCAGCGCGCGGCGCTCGACTTCGAGGTTCGCCCGCAGCACACCGACCATCCGGTTGAAGGCGGTGCCGATGGCCGCCGCCTCGGTACCCGCGAGCGGCGGCAGTGCCACGTCGAAGCGGCCAGCTTGTACTTCGTCAAGCGCGCCGACGATCTGCCGGAACGGCCGCACCGTGCGCCCGACGAGCCAGAAGACGAGCAGGTTGATCGCCAGCAGCAGCGCCACGGCCGCCCAGACCAGCTCGGTAAAACCGTCCCACGCGTCGAGCGCCGCGCGCGAGGCGTTGGCGCGCAAATCCATCCGGCCGTCGGGCAGGGCAATGCGCAGCGTCGACGGCTCGGGCGAGATCAGGTCTTCAAACCATCGCGGCGCGTTGCGCCCAAGCTTGTACGGCGAAGGCGGCGAGCGGTACAGCTCGCGGCCCTGCATGTCTTGCAGCGTGATGTCGTTCGAGCGCACGCGCCCGATACCCTGCAGAAAGTCGAGCATCGCGGCCGTGCCTTGCGGCCCGGCGCGGCCCGCGGCGCGCTTCAGCAACTGCGCGGCAACGCGGTTGGCGGCAAAGGTTTCCTCGTGCACCGATTCACGCATGCTGGCGAACTGGAGCCACAGCGCCGCCACCACGAAGAGCAGGCTGAGCACGCCGACGATGAGGTTGATCTTCAGCCGCAAGGTCATCTTGAGGGCAGCGCGAAGGGGCGACCGGGCGATGGCATGGCGCCAATCTTAGGCGCAGTCCCGGCGTGGAACCCGCACGCCGAATCATGAAAATCATGAGGCTCATATGGCGCCTCCCTGCATTGCCGAACGCGGGGCGACAGCGCACCATCAACCGTGGGACGCAAAGCCCCGCTGCAAGCATGTTGCCCAGCGCCACCTTCTTCAAAGGAGACCACCCTATGCAATGGACAACCCCGACTGCGGTCGACTTCCGGTTCGGCTTCGAAATCACGATGTACGTCGCCAACCGCTGACTTCCAGCGATAGTCGATTCCAACGCCCTGGGCATCCCCCAGGGCGTTGGTCTTGGCTACGCCGAAGCTTCGCTTTCAGTGGCAACCAAAACGGTCTTTCATGCGCGTCACGATTCTTGGCTCGGCCGCTGGCGGCGGCTTCCCGCAGTGGAACTGCAACTGCCGCAATTGCGCCGGGGTTCGCGCGAGCACCGTGCGGGCCAGGGCGCGCACGCAGTCTTCGATCTTCATCCGGCCGGACGACGGGATCGACGGCGTGTTGTTCAACGCCTCGCCCGATGTGCTGGAGCAGATTCGCGCGAACCCTGCCCTGCAGCCGGCGCGCAAATTGCGCGACACGGCCATTGCCGGCGTGGTGCTGATGGACGGGCAGGTCGATCACGTGACGGGCCTGTTCATGCTGCGCGAGCGCGGCGCGCCGCTGCCGCTGTGGTGCACCGACCCGGTCGAAGAAGACCTGCTGCAAGGCAACCCGGTGCTGCGTGTGCTGGGCCACTTCTGCGGCGTGAACCGGCAGCGCATTGCCATCGACGGCGCGACGTTCCAGGTGCCCGGCGCGGCCGGTTTGCGCTTTCGCGCGCTGGCGCTGTCGAGCAAGGCCGCGCCGTATTCGCCGCACCGCGACAACCCGGTGGCGGGCGACAACATCGGCATCGTCGTCACCGATGAACTGAGCGGCAAGCGCCTGTTCTACGCGCCCGGCCTGGGCGAGATCACGCCGCCGGTTTTCGACGCGATGGCGAGCGCCGATTGCGTGCTGGTCGATGGCACGTTCTGGACCGACGATGAAATGCCCACGCTCGGTGTCAGCAGCAAGCGCGCGCGCGAGATCGGCCACCTGCCGCAATCGGGTGCGGGCGGGATGATCGAGTGGCTCTCCAAGTTGCCGGCTGGCACGCGGCGCATGCTGATCCACATCAACAACACCAACCCGATCCTCGACGAAGACTCTGCCCAGCGCGCCACCTTGACGCGCGCCGGCATCGAAGTCTGCGAAGACGGCATGGCAATTCAACTCTGATCAACGACAACGATGCGCGCCGACATCCTCCAAGCACAGCGCCCTGCCGAACCCGGCCTCGCGGCATGGAACCGCGAAGAGTTCGAAGCCAAGCTGCGCGAGCGCGGCCGCTCGTACCACATTCACCACCCGTTCAACGTGATGCTCAACAGCGGCAAGGCCACGCCCGAGCAGATTCGCGGCTGGGTGGCGAACCGCTTCTACTACCAGATTGCGATTCCGATCAAGGACGCGGCGGTGCTGTCCAACTGCCCCGACCGCGAGGTGCGGCGCGGCTGGGTGCAGCGCATCCTCGACCACGACGGCTTCGAGATCACCGGCGCCGATGGCGCGACCGTGCGCGACGAAGGCGGCGTCGAGGTCTGGTTGCACCTGGCGCAGGCCGTGGGCCTGACGCGCGAGGAAGTGCTCGACTTGCGCCACGTGGTGCCGGCGATGCGCTTTGCGGTGGACGCGTATGTGAACTTCGCCCGCCGCGCGCCGTGGCAGGAGGCGGTGTGCTCGTCGCTGACGGAACTGTTCGCGCCCGAGATCCACAAGCAGCGCCTCGCCACCTGGCCCGAGCACTACCCATGGATAGCCGCCGACGGCCTGGCCTACTTCCGCAACCGCGTCAGCCAGGCGCGGCGCGATGTCGAGCAGGGCCTGGCGATCACGCTGGCGCACTTCACGACCCGGCCGATGCAGGAGC
>JANOVJ010000465.1:0-4552 GCA_031417295.1 bacterium
GTTGTCCATCATTCGAGGTGGCCGTAGCCGGAGTCGGATTTGCCGGCCTCGATGCGCACTTCGCGCTGGCGCTGGATCAACGCTTCGGCGAAGGCCGCGAGATCGGCGTGGACTTTGGTTCCCGGCACTTTTTGCAGCAGTTCCGGCAAGTGCTCGTCGCCGAGCCTGCCGCCCTTGCCGGTGCGCACGAAATGCGGCTGGCACCCCGCCGCCACGCCGGCCTGCAGGTCGGTGAGCGAATCGCCCACCACCGGCACGAGGGCCAGGTCGATGCCATAGCGCTCGCCGATCTGCTGATACAGGCCGGGCAGCGGCTTGCGGCAGGTGCAGCCGTCGGCCGGCGTGTGGGGGCAGAAGAACACCGAATCGACCCGCCCGCCGTGCTGTTGCAGCAGGCGGTTCATCTTGGCGTGCATTGCGTTGAGCGCCGCCATGTCGAACAGGCCGCGCCCGAGCCCGGACTGGTTGGTCGCGACCACCGTGTGCCAGCCGGCATGGTTGAGCCGCGCGATCGCCTCCAGCGCGCCGGGCAGCGGCACCCATTCGTCGGCCGACTTGACGTAGTCGTCGCGGTCGTCGTTGATCGTGCCGTCGCGGTCGAGGATGACGAGGTTCATGGTTCGGCGGGCGAAACAAGCAAATCGCTGGAGCGGATCGGGCAATGCACGGGCTACTTGCCAGCCTGAAGCATGGCCCCCATTTTCTGGTGCATCAAGTTCACGGCCTTCAAAGGACGCAGCATCACCTTGAACTCGACGACCTGGCCGGCGTCGTTCCATTTGATCATGTCGACCCCGTTGACAGAGATGCCGTCGATCTGGACCTCGAATTCGAGCACGGCATCGCGCTCGCTGACGACTTCACGCACATAGCGGAACGACTCGTTGAAGAAGGCCTGGAATGCCGCAGCGAGGTACTTCGTCGTGATCGCCTTGCCGACTTGTGGGGTGTGGACCACGGGCGAGTAGAAGACCACCCCGTCGGCCAGGAACGCGTCGAGGCCGCGCACGTCGCGGGTCAGCATGATCTGGTGCCAGTGGGCGATAGGGTGAGTGGGCACGCAATGACCTCGGGTGGGAGTCGGGTGGCGAACAGCCAAATGTTTGAATGGGCGCGGCAGCGCGGTCAGGTTGCGAGCCTGGACAGGTCGGCGACACGGTTCATCGCCGAATGCAGGGCCCCGAGCAAGGCCAGGCGGTTGCCGCGCAGTGCTGGGTCTTCAGCGTTGACCATCACCCCGTCGAAAAATGCGTCCACCGGCGCCTTCAGCGCGGCCAACTCGCGCAACGACCCGGCGTAGTCGCCCTTCTCGAACAACGCATCGGCCAGCGGCCGCGCTGCTTTCAAGGCGTCGTGAAGCCTGCGCTCGGCGTCCTCTGCGAACAAGGCCGCATCGACCGCCGCTGCGTTGCCGGCTTCGCTCTTCTTCAGGATGTTGGCGATGCGCTTGTTCGCGGCCGCCAACGAGGCGGCTTCGGGCAACGCAGTGAAGGCGCGCACTGCTGCAAGGCGGGCGGGAACCTCAGCCACTGCATCGGGCCGTAACGACACAACCGCTTCGACCTCCTGTGCAGTGAACCCGCTGTCCTTCATCATCACCGCCAAACGATCGTAGAAAAAATTGAGTATTTGCCACGGCGCATCTGTGCCCAACGCCAGGCTGCGGAAGGTCGCCATCGCCGCGCCGACAACCGCGGTGAGCGGCAAGTTGATAGGCCGTTCGGTGCAAATTCTCAAGATGCCGACTGCGTGGCGCCGCAGCGCGAACGGATCCTTGTCTCCGGTAGGAACTTGACCGATTGCAAACAGCCCGGCGACTGTCTCCAGCTTGTCGGCGAGTGCAACGACCGTGCCGGTCAGCGTGACAGGAATGGCATCACCGGAAAAGCGGGGCGAGTAATGTTCCCGGATGGCATGAGCAACCTCGTCACTCTCGCCATCGTGACGTGCGTAGTACGCACCCATGACCCCCTGGAGCTCGGGGAACTCACCCACCATGTCGGTCAGCAGGTCCGCCTTGGAAAGACGGGCAGCGCGCTCCACCGCAACCGCATCGGCGCCCAGGCTTGCGAACCCGCAAATGAACTTGGCGATATCAACCACCCGCTGGTTGCGCATCGCCTGCGATCCGAGCCTTGCGTGGTAGATCACCTTGTCCAGCCCAGGCAAGCGCGACTCGAGTGTGCGCTTCCGGTCCTGATCGAAGAAGAACTTCGCATCCGCCAACCGCGGACGCACGACGCGCTCGTTGCCTTCGATCACCCGGCTCGGGTCATCGGGCCGGATGTTGCTGACCACCAGGAACCGGTTCGTCAACCGGCCAGCGGAGTCGAGCAGCGGAAAGTACTTCTGGTTGACCTTCATCGTCAGGATCAGACACTCCTGTGGCACTTCGAGGAACTGTTCCTCGAAGCGGCACAGCAGCACGTTCGGCCGCTCGACCAGCGCCGTCACCTCGTCGAGCAGCGCCGCATCGTCGATCGGCGTCAGCCCTTCCTTGGCAGCCGCTGCCTGAAGCTGGCGCGCGGTCTCGCCGTGACGCGCGGCAAAACTCGCGATCACCGCACCCTGCTCTTCGAGCTGGCGCGCATAGTGGTCGGCGTCTTGCAACACGACCGGCGTCATCTGCGCCTCGAAGCGGTGGCCCTGCGTCTGGCGGCCTGCCTCCAGGCCGAGTGCGCGCACCGGCACCACGTCGGCGCCGTGCAACGCCACCAGGCCGTGCGCGGGGCGCACGAAGTTCACGCTCGTCCAGCCGTCTTCGAGCTGGTACTGCATGACCTTCGGGATCGGCAGCCCGGCGATGGCTTCGTCCAGCGCCTTCTGCAAGCCCTCGGCGAGCGTGGCACCCTTGACGCTGCGATCGAGAAACAGCACCTCGGCCTTGCCATCGAGCTTGCGCTGCAACGCGCCGACGACCGACACATCGGCGCCGAGCGACGCGAGCTTCTTCAACAGCGCGGGCGTGGCCTGGCCATCGGCCGCAAGCCCGACCGACACCGGCATCAGCTTGACCTGCTCGACACGATCGGCGGCGTTCTCGGCCACCCTTGGCAGGTGTACTGCCAGCCGCCGCGGGCTCGCAAACGCCGTCCAGTCGCGCGAGGGCTGTTTCAACTGCTGGCGCACCAGGCCGTTGGCCACGCCCTCGGCAAACGCCTCGCCCAGCGCCTTCAGCGCCTTCGGCGGCAGTTCCTCCACGAACAGTTCGACCAGCAGGTTCTTCGCAAGAGTCATGGTGCAATCACAGCCAGGCCGCTGGCCTTGGCGTTTCGGTTCAGGGTGTCGTCGAACGATACAACCGACTTGCAGGCCAGGCGCGACGCCACCGCCAGGTGCAACGAGTCGCCGCTGCGCAGGCCACTCGCCGGCTGCAGGCACATCGCGGCGGCGTGGCCGAAGTCTTCGGCTTGAACCCGCTCGACCGTGAGCAAGGTGTCGCAGGCGTCGTCGAAGGCGAGCCAGACTTTGGCCAGTTCATCGTCGTCGATGTCGCCGCGCCGCTGCTTGATGGCCAGCGCGCTCGCGAACTCGGTGATCACCCAGTCGGAGATGCAGTAGTCGAGCTTCGGGTGTCGGGCCAGCCAGTTCAGCAGGGCCTCGCCGCGCGGCTCGCCGGTGAGCAGCGCGACCAGCGCGCTGGTGTCGACGTAGGTCATCGCGGGTGCCATCGGCGGCTCAGTCCTCGCCGGGCCGCTCCCAAGAGGACTGAGATCCCCTTGGGGGGCGACGCCGAAGGTGTCTTGGGGTCGTCATTTCTTCAGTAGCGCGACTTGCGGCGCAGGTCTTCCAGCACTGGCTCGGTCGCCGGCAGGGTCTGGCGCAACGCGCGCACCCGCTTGACGAAGGTCTTCATGTCCAGCGGTTGCTTCACCGACAGGCTGACCTGCGCCGGCCCCAGCACTTGCGCCTGGAGTAACGAGCCTTCGCCCACGCCGAGTTGCCGGGCCAGCTTGGCCGGAATGCGCACCGCCAGGCTGTTGCCCCAGCGGCCGACCGACAAGTCCGATGCCCCCATGATGACCTCCCATGATGTAGATACGCGTATCTACATTCTAGCCCTCGGCGCCCCGGCCGGCGCCGGGTCAAAGCCGCTCAGGCCGCTTTGCGCTGTTCCAGCTTCGCGGCCGTGAGCCTGGCCACGACTTCGTCAGCCCAGGCCCTGGGTGCCATCGGGAAGCCCAGGCGGGCGCGGCTGTCGAGGTAGCTCTGCGCCACCGCCCGCGCCAGGTTGCGGATGCGGCCGATGTAGGCGGCCCGCTCGGTGACGCTGATCGCGCCGCGCGCGTCGAGCAGGTTGAAGCTGTGGCCGGCCTTGAGCAGTTGCTCGTAGGCCGGCAGCGCGAGCTGCTGCGTCATCAAATGCTTGCTCTGCTTTTCGTGCGCGCTGAAGGCCTGGAGCAGGAACTCAACGTCGCTGTGCTCGAAGTTGTAGGCGCTTTGCTCCTGCTCGTTCTGCAGGTACACGTCGCCATAGCTCAGGCCCTCGGTCCACGTCAGGTTGTAGACGCTGTCCACGCCCTGCAGGTACATCGCCAGCCGCTCCAGGCCG
>JANOVJ010000466.1:0-3471 GCA_031417295.1 bacterium
CCCTGGTCTCGGCGTCAGCCTGAGTGAACAGGCCCGCGCCTGGACGCGCGAGCAGGCCGCGGTTGGCGCCCGGCCGTGATGCCGGCAGGCGCAACATATCGCCAACTATGTCAGCAAGGAGACAAACCATGAAAACGCACCTGATCACCCTCGCCCTCGGCCTTGCCGCCGCAGGCTTCGCCCATGCACAGGCCTGGCCGACCAAAGGGCCGGTCACGCTGCTCGTGCCGTTCCCGCCCGGCGGATCGACCGACATGATTGCGCGAACCCTGAGCCCGAAGCTGCAGGAAAAGCTCGGCGGCACCTTCATCATCGACAACAAGGCCGGGGCTGGCGGCACGGTCGGCGCGACCGCCGCAAAACGCGCAGCGCCAGACGGCTACACGATCTTCGTCTCGTCGCTCGGGCCGTTCGTGATCGGACCGCACCTGATCAAGGGCGTGGCCTATGACCCGCTGAAGGACTTCGACTACATCACCGTCGCCGTCCAGGCCCCGAACGTGCTGACGGTGCCGGCAAGCTCACCCTACAAGACGCTCGCCGAGCTGATGACCTTCATCAAGGCCAACCCCGGCAAGATGAGTTTCGCCTCTGCCGGCAACGGCACCAGCGACCACCTGACGGCCGAACTGTTCTGGCAGCAGACGGGAACCACCGGCCTGCACATTCCCTACAAGGGCGGCGCGCCCGCGATGACGGATTTGCTCGGCGGCCAGGTCGATGCGACGTTCATGAACATCAACACCGGCCTGGCCAACATCAAGGCCGGCAAGCTGCGTGCGCTGGCCATCACCAGCGACAAGCGCTCGCCGCTGTTGCCCGACGTGCCGACGATGGAGGAGTCGGGCATCAAGGGCGTCACGGTCTACTCGTGGCAGGCCTTCGCCGCGCCGAAGGGCTTGCCGGCCGACATCAAGACCAAGCTGCACGACGCCATCGTCGCCGGGCTGAACGACCCGAGCGTGAAGCCGAAGCTGCTCGAACTCGGCTTCGAGATCGTCGGCAACACGCCGGAGCAGTTCACCGCCTTCCAGGCCACGGAGTTCGCGCGCTGGAAGAAGGTGATCGAGGTCGGGAAGATCACGGCAGATTGAGTTCTCGATACGCCATCGGAGCTTCCATCATGGCTGAAGCAGCGACCCGCCAACCGCTCTACATCACGATGCACGAACGCGACAACGTCGCGATCGTGGCCAACGATGGCGGGCTGCCCGCGGGCACGACTTTCCCTTCCGGCTTGACGCTGGTGGACAAGGTGCCGCAAGGTCACAAGGTCGCGCTCGTCGATCTGGCGGCTGGCGATGCCGTGCTGCGCTACAACGTCGTCATCGGCCACGCGGCGCGGGCCATCCCTGCCGGAAGCTGGGTTCACGAGCGCCTGCTCGAAATGCCGGCGGCACGCTCGCTCGAAGGGCTGCCGATCGCAACGCTGAAGGCAGCAAAGCAACCGCCGCTGGAGGGCTACACCTTCGAGGGTTTTCGCAACGCCGACGGCTCGGTGGGCACGCGCAACATCCTGGCGATCACGACGACGGTGCAATGCGTGGCCGGTGTCGTCGAATTCGCGGTCAAGCGCATCAAGGAAGAACTGCTGCCGCGGTTCCCGAACGTCGATGACGTGGTGGGCCTCGAACACACCTACGGTTGCGGCGTGGCGATCGACGCGCCGGGCGCCGAGATCCCGATCCGCACCCTGCGCAACATCACGCTGAATCCGAACTTCGGCAACGAGGTGATGGTCGTCAGCCTGGGCTGCGAGAAGCTGCAACCGGAGCGTCTGCTGCCGCCGGGGTCGTTCGCGATCGTCGATGAACGCAGCGTGGCCGACGTGGGCGCGAACGAGGGCGCGAAGCTCGACGTGGTGTGCCTGCAGGACGACGCGCATGTGGGCTTCATGTCGATGATCGATTCGATCATGGCGACGGCCGAGGAACACCTCGAACGCCTCGACGCGCGGCGCCGCGAAACCGTGCCGGCGAGCGAGCTGGTCGTTGGCGTGCAGTGCGGCGGCAGCGATGCCTTCAGCGGCGTCACTGCGAACCCGGCGGTCGGCTTCTGCACCGACCTGCTGGTGCGCGTCGGCGCGACGGTGATGTTCAGCGAAACGACCGAAGTGCGCGACGGCATCGACCAGCTCACCTCGCGAGCCTCGACGCCCGAAGTGGCCGACGCGATGATCCGCGAGATGGCGTGGTACGACGCTTACCTCCAGCGCGGCCAGGTCGATCGCAGCGCCAACACCACGCCGGGCAACAAGAAGGGCGGCCTGTCGAACATCGTCGAGAAGGCGATGGGCTCCATCGTCAAGTCGGGCAGTTCCCCGATCTCGGGCGTGCTGTCGCCTGGCGAGAAGCTGCGCGACCGCGGCATCACGAGCGGCTTGGTCTACGCCGCCACGCCGGCGAGCGATTTCATCTGCGGCACCTTGCAGTTGGCGGCCGGTATCAACCTGCACGTCTTCACGACCGGCCGCGGCACACCTTACGGGTTGAGCCAGGTGCCTGTCATCAAGGTCGCGACGCGCAGCGACCTGGCGCGGCGCTGGCACGACCTGATGGACGTGAACGCCGGGCGCATCGCCGACGGCAGCGCAACGATCGAGGACGTGGGCTGGGAACTCTTCCGCCTGATGCTCGACGTGGCCAGCGGCCGCAAGAAAACCTGGGCCGAGCACTGGAAGCTGCACAACGCGCTGGTGCTGTTCAACCCGGCGCCGGTGACTTGATCCCCTGCCAGACGAACCCAAGCGAACCATGCCCACCCACACCACACCAACCGTCGCCGCTTTGCGCGTGATCCCCGTCGCCGGCCGCGACAGCATGCTGCTCAACCTGAGCGGCGCGCACGGGCCGTTCTTCACCCGCAACCTGCTGATCCTGACCGACAGCGCCGGTCGCACCGGCGTCGGCGAGGTACCCGGCGGCGAGCAGATTCGCCAGACCCTGGAAGACGCCCGCGAGCTGGTCGTCGGCCAGCCGATTGGCGACCACCTGCGGCTGCTGCGTGACGCCCAGGCCAGGTTCGCCGACCGCGACAGTGGCGGGCGCGGCTTGCAGACCTTCGACCTGCGCATCGCCATCCATGCGGTCACCGCCATCGAATCAGCGCTGCTCGACCTGCTCGGCCAGCACCTGGAAGTGCCTGTCGCGGCGCTGCTCGGCGAAGGCCAGCAGCGCGATGCGGTCGAGATGCTCGGCTATCTGTTCTACGTCGGCGATCGCACCAAGACCGACCTGCCGTACGTCACCGACCCCGACGCCGACAACGCCTGGTCGCGCCTGCGCCACGAAGTAGCGATGACACCCGAAGCGGTGGTGCGGCTGGCCGAAGCGGCGCGTGAACGCTATGGCTTCAACGACTTCAAGCTGAAGGGCGGTGCCTTGCGCGCGGCCGAAGAAATCGAAGCGGTGAAGGCGCTGCACGATCGCTTCCCGAGCGCACGCGTCACGCTCGACCCGAACGGCGGTTGGC
>JANOVJ010000467.1:0-1975 GCA_031417295.1 bacterium
CCACGGCGACCCGATGACCGCGTTCAAGGACGCCGACTACGCGCTGCTGATCGGCTCGCGCCCGCGCGGCCCGGGCATGGAGCGGGCAGAGCTGTTTGCCGTCAACGCGCAGATCTTCACCGCCCAGGGCAAGGCGCTGAACGCCGTGGCGAGCCGCAACGTCAAGGTGCTGGTGGTCGGCAACCCGGCCAACACCAATGCCTACATCGCGATGAAGAGCGCGCCCGACCTGGCCGCCAAGAACTTCACCGCGATGCTGCGGCTCGACCACAACCGCGCGCTTTCCCAGGTGGCCGCCAAGACCGGCAAGCCGGTCGCCGCGATCGAGAAGCTCTGCGTCTGGGGCAACCATTCGCCCACCATGTACGCCGACTACCGCTTC
The DNA here is from genome assembly GCA_031417295.1 of bacterium. GTDB lineage: Bacteria > Pseudomonadota > Gammaproteobacteria > Burkholderiales > Burkholderiaceae_C > CAIKUF01. The sequence goes on from JANOVJ010000467.1 coordinate 383, forward strand.
GCCACCATCGCCGGTGCGAGCGTGAAGGACATGATCGCCGACCAGGCCTGGAACGCCGACACCTTCCTGCCCACCGTCGGCAAGCGCGGCGCGGCGATCATCGCGGCGCGTGGCGTGTCGTCGGCCGCTTCGGCAGCCAACGCGGCGATCGACCACATGCGCGACTGGGCGCTCGGCACGGCCGGCAAGTGGGTCACCATGGGCATTCCGTCGAACGGCGAGTACGGCATTCCGAAGGACGTGATGTTCGGTTTTCCGGTCACCACCGCGGGAGGCGAATACACGCTGGTCGATGGCCTCGAAATCGACGCCTTCTCGCGCCAGCGCATCGACCTCACGCTGAAGGAACTGCTCGACGAGCAGGACGGCGTGAAGCACTTGCTCTGATCGACGACAGTCGCAGCCGGCCGTTAGCGCCAGCGAGCTTTCCGATGGCAACGATCCACCCGCGCCAAGCGCTGTTCGGAGCGGGCGACGCCGCCCCGGCGCTGCCGGTGTGCGACCACTACGCCGGCGTCGAGTCGCGGATGCGCAAGAGCCTCGCGCTGCAGGCCGAGCTGGGCCCGGTATTCGACATCACGCTCGACTGCGAAGACGGCGCGCCGGTGGGCGGCGAGGCCGAACACGCCCACCTGGTGGCCAGCCTGGTCGACTCGACGCTGAACCTGTACGGGCGCGTGGGCGCGCGTCTGCACCCGGTCCACCATGCCGCGTTTGCGCTCGAGGCCGAGACGCTGGTTCGCCGCTGCGGCCACCGGCTGGCCTACCTGATGCTGCCCAAGGCGCGCGGCCTGGCCGACGTGCAGCGCGGCTGCGACGAGATCGACCGGCTGTCGTTGGGCTGCGGCCTGACGCGCCTGATTCCGCTGCACGTCCTGGTCGAAACCCACGGCGCGCTGGCCGAAGTAGCCGCCATCGCCGCGCACCCACGGGTCGAGTCGCTCTCGTTCGGGCTGATGGATTTTGTGGCCGCGCACCACGGCGCGATCCCGCAATCGGCGATGGGCGCGAGCGGCCAGTTCGAGCATCCGCTGGTCGTGCGCGCCAAGCTCGAAATCGCCGCGGCTTGTCACGCCCATGGCAAGACGCCGTCGCATTGCGTGGTGACCGAGTTCAGGCAGCTCGATCTGCTCGAGGCAGCGGCCGAGCGGGCCGCGCGCAGCTTTGGCTACACCCGCATGTGGAGCATCCACCCCGACCAGATCCAGCCGATCGTCGATGCCTTCGCGCCCTCGACGGCCGAAGTCGATCAGGCCATCGCCGTCCTGTTCGCCGCGCAGGCCGCACAGTGGGCACCGATCAGCCACCCACCGGGTGCCGCGGGCGCGCTGCACGACCGCGCCAGCTACCGCTACTTCTGGCAGGTGCTGGAACTCGCCCACCGCACCGGGCAGCCCCTGCCGGCCGAGGCGCGGCTGGCATTTTTCGACGGGCTCGATGCGCCCACCGGCTCGGGCCATGGCGCCGGGCAGGCGCAATTTGTTGCAATCGACAGGAACAGTCATTGAAGGCCAGCGCCACTCAGCCGAAAATGGGAAAGCCCACAACCTCCGGACGCTGCCCATGAACCGCCTTGCTGCCCTGACCCTTCCG
>JANOVJ010000468.1:0-9965 GCA_031417295.1 bacterium
GCTCGGCCCCTCGGGGGCAGCGAACGCAGTGAGCTTGGGGTCGTCATCGTTTCAGTGCTGTACCAGCGGCTGCTGCATCAGCGAGCTGAAGCGGCCGATGTAGTCGTCGAACTCTTCTTGCGAAGGCGAGGGCGAGGTCTCGATCAGGGCCTGGACGCCGAGCTTGAAGCTTTCGGCCAGCGCGCCTTCGATGAAGATTTCCTTGCGCGCGAACTTGTCGACGATCTCGTAGCCACCGCGCCTCAAGTCGCCGGCTTCGGTGCGCGCCGAGTCGGCCGGCACATCGAACTGCACCACCACGAAACTGTCGGAGTTGTAGAGCATGTTCATCGTTGGATCTCCTGCCAAGACACGTGCGGCCGGCGCGGGCGACTTCAATAGCCCCTTGCTTCGGGGGTGGCGCAGGGACGGCGCAGGCCGCGGGTGAGCCGGGGCGGTCTGTGCCCGCCCCGAACCGGCTCAGCGCGCCGGCACCGCCCCTTCGGCCGCCAAAACCACCGCGCGCAGTTCAAGCTGAAGCGTCTCGGCAGCCGCCGCGTTGCCCCAACGGACGCGCACCGGCAGAAAGTGGCGGGCCGGATCGAGCCAGACTTCAACCCGCGCGTCGTAGGCCTGCCCCGGCTCGCGCAGCAGGTGCACGGCCGTCGCCTCGCCGTCGGCCAGGCCCAAGCGCTCCTCGCCCACGCGAACGAACGTCCACACGTCGGCCTCGCCGCGAACACCCGCCACCCGCAGCCGCACGCGCCCGCCAGGGCCGACCAGCGACGGGTCGGCGCTGGCGATGGCGGTGAGTTGCAGCAACCAGCTCAAGCCGTCCTGCATGCCGGGCACCAAGGCATGCTCGATCGACGGGCCCGAGAACGTGACCTTGCCGGCCTCGCGCTGGAAGTTCACCGCCAGCGCGCTGCGCCCGACCCGGCGGTCGGTGTGGCGCAGCGGGGCCAGGCCGGCGGCGTCGAGACTGCCCACGCTTTCGGCCACCCACCAGGGCTTCCCGTCGATGGCGCCCGAGAGCCGCGCGCTGTACTGCGCGCCCTGCGCCTGCCAGCTCAGTTCGGCACTGCCGCTGCGGCCGCCGCGCCGCAGTTCGTAGGCGGCGGCGAACGGCGGCGGCACGATCGTGCGGTAGACCGGCACGTCGGGCACCGGCACCTCGGGCGCCGGCGCGTCGGTTGGCGCGCCAGCGCGCGGCACACCCTTGGCGCGCGCGCCAGGCGGCGGCGCGATCAGCACCGCCGACAACTCGGCCGCAGGCACGCCGCGAGCCGCTCGCGCCTGCGCTGCGCGTGGTGCTGCCACTGAAGTCGATGCGTCATCTGCCACCGAGGGCATCGGCGCAGCCATTGCGACCGGAGGCGCTTCGATCAGCGGCGGCGCTGCCGCCACCGCGCGCACCGTGAACGTGGCCACAGGCCGGTGAGCCGGCGCCGCGCGATCCAGCGCATCGAGCGCTGCGTCGAGGCCGCGCAGGAGCAGCAGGTGCGCGACCAGCACGCCGAGCGTCAGCCTGCCGAGCCGGCCGGGGCTCAGCGCTCGCGTCCGCACCGGAACCCTTTGCAGCGCGCGCCCGGGCTGCACCGACAATGGTGCCTTCGTCCCACCCACCTTGCGGCGCTTCGGACCGACATCGCGCCTGCCCCCGACCCTATGAAACTTGCAAGCTACAAGGACGGTTCGCGCGACGGCCAACTGGTGGTCGTGTCGCGCGACCTGAGCTCGGCTCATTATGCGACGGGCATCGCCACGCGGCTGCAACAAGTGCTCGACGATTGGGGCTTCCTGTCGCCGCAACTCGAAGACCTTTACACCACGCTCAACCACGGCAAGGCGCGCCACGCGTTCGCCTTCGAGCCGGCGAAGTGCATGGCGCCGCTGCCGCGCGCGTACCAGTGGGCCGACGGCTCGGCCTTCATCAACCACGTTGAACTGGTGCGCAAGGCGCGCGGCGCCGAGGTGCCCGAAAGCTTCTACACCGACCCGCTGATGTACCAGGGTGGCAGCGACGATTTCATCGGCCCGAGCGACGCCATCGTCTGCGCCAGCGAAGTCTGGGGCATCGATTTCGAGGCCGAGGTGGCCGTGGTGACCGGCGACGTGGCGATGGGCAGCTCGCCCGACGCCGCGCTGGAAGGCATCCGCCTGTTGATGCTGGCCAACGACGTGTCGCTGCGCAACCTGATTCCGGCCGAACTGGCCAAGGGCTTCGGCTTCTTCCAGAGCAAGCCGGCCACCGCCTTCAGCCCGGTCGCCGTCACGCCGGATGAACTGGGCGCGGCCTGGCAGGGCGGGCGCGTGCACCTGAACCTGGAAAGCGTGTGGAACGGCAGAAGAGTCGGCATGTGCGGCGCCGGGCCGGAGATGACGTTCCACTTCGGGCAACTGATCGCCCACCTGTGCAAGACGCGCAATGCCCGCGCCGGCAGCATCGTCGGCAGCGGCACGGTGAGCAACAGGGACTGGTCGCGCGGCTATTCGTGCATTGCCGAGAAGCGGGCGATCGAGACGATCGAGGGCGGTGCGCCGAAGACCGAATTCATGAAGTTCGGCGACACGATCCGGATCGAGATGAAGGGCGCCGATGGGATGAGCCTGTTCGGTGCGATCGAGCAACGGGTGGCGGCCACGGGCTGAGCCAGGGCGCGTTGCCCGTTCGACGTTGCCGGGGCCTTCATCAAGACTCGGCCAGCAATGCCCCGATATGCAGCCCCAGCGCCAAGTCATCGAGCTGGCCGAATTCGTGCAGCCGCAGCCTGCCCTGGCGATCGATCAGCAGCGTGGTCGGCGTGCCCTGCATGGCATAGGCCGCCATCGTTGCCGGCAGGCCGCCGTTCGCGGGCTGGCGGTCGATGCCGATCGGAAAGCCAAACCGGAACTCGTGGGCGAACACTCTCAGCGCGGCCGGTGTCATGGCCTGGTGGTGTTCGAACACGGTGTGCAGGCCGAGCACCGCAAAGTCGTCGCGGCGAATCGCGGCGTGGACACGCTGCGTCTGCGGCAGGCCGTGCAGCACGCAGGCCGGACACAGCATCTGGAACGCATGCACCAGCACCACCTTGCCGCGCAGCGCTGCCAGGCTGAGCGGCCGCTCGCTGTTGAGCCACTCGTCGGCCTCGAACTCGGGGGCCAGATCAGCGTTCATCGGGGCTCCCTTCGGATTCGCCTGCCGCCACCTGCGCGTGGGCCGGCGCGGCGGTCTCGTGCACTTGCGCCAGCGAACGAAAGCCCTTGATCTCGATCGGGTTGCCGGACGGGTCGCGAAAGAACATCGTCCACTGCTCGCCGGGCTGGCCTTCGAAGCGCAGCGACGGCTCGATCACGAAGCGCGTGCCGGCGTCGCGCAGGCGCTGCGCCAGAACCTGCCAATCGGGCAGCGCCAGCACCACGCCGAGGTGCGGCATCGGCACCCGGTGCTCGCCAACGTGGCCGGTGTCCGCGGTGGCGAACGGCTCACCGAGATGGAGCGAAATCTGGTGGCCGAAGAAATCGAAATCGACCCAGCTCGGCGCGCTGCGGCCTTCGCGACAGCCGAGCACGCCGCCGTAGAAGCGGCGCGCGGCGTCGAGATCGCGCACGTTGAAGGCCAGGTGAAACAGTCCGCGCATCGCAAGGCTCCGCATCGAAGGCGCCGGATCATCGCATCGAACCTGGCGGGCGAGCGGGCGCAGGGTGCAGGGTACGATCCATTGGGTTGGGTTTCTCTGTGTTGCGTTGACCCCGGCGCAGACGCGGCAGCCGCCGTAACACCCCGTCGCACCCGATGCAAAACCCACCCTGCCCGATGCTCGTGACCCGCAGCGCCCCCAACAGCCGCCGGCCATGACCGAGTTTCCGCGCACGCTGAAGATCGTCACCGTCTGGCTGCTGCTCGGCGGGCTGCTCTTTCTCGGCTTGCAGGCGTGGCAGGCGCAACAGCAGCGGATGCAGTTCTCGACCGGCAGCGACGGCGCGATCGAGATCCGCCGCTCGGCCGACGGCCACTACCACTGGCCCGGCCGCGTCAACGGCGTCGCGGTGGAGTTCCTCGTCGACACCGGCGCCACCTCGACGGCGTTGCCGCAGGCACTGGCGGAGCGCGCCGGCCTCACGGCTGAGCGGCGTGTCACCACATCGACCGCGGGCGGCCCGGTGCAGGGCGTGGTGGCGCTGGCCGATGTCGACCTCGACGGCGGCGTTCGCGCGCAGCGGCTGCGCGTGACCGTGCTGCCCGGCCTGACCTCGCCGCTGCTCGGCATGGATGTGTTGTCGCGCCTGGACCTGACGCAGAGCGACGGCGTGCTGCGCTTGAAGCGGCGGCCTGCGGGTTCCTGACCGGCCAGACGGACCGACGACATGGCAACGACTCGAAAGGCTCTTCACCCTGCGCTGTGGCGGCGCCTGTTCGGGCTGGCGCTGGCCGGTTGGGGCCTCGCGGCCGGCGCGCAGCAGCCCGACGCCAGCGCGTGCCCGCCGGTCGCGCAGCAGCTTTCCAACGCGCAGATCGAAGCCGGCACGCGCGACGCGCGCGACCGCGGCTTCCTGTGGCGGATTGCGCGCGACGGCCGCGTTTCGTATCTCTACGGCACCTTGCACATCGCGCGGCCGCCGTGGATGTTCCCCGGCCCGCAGACGCTGCGGGCGCTGAACGCCAGCGACACCCTCGCGCTTGAACTCGACATGCTCGACGCCGACATCCAGCGGCGCATGGCCCTGGGCATGAAGGCCGACCCGAGCCAGGTCTTGGCGGAGCCATTGGCCGAGCGCCTGCGCGCGCAAGTGGTGGCCGCCTGCCTGTCACCGCAGGCCATGGCAGCGTGGGCGCCCGAGGTGCAACTGGCAGCGCTGATGACGCTCGCCGGGCGCTGGGATGGGCTCGATCCGGCCTATGCGATCGATTCGTTCCTGGGCGGCTACGGGCGCGCGCTCGGCAAGACCGTGCTCTCGCTCGAAACGCCGGAGCTTCAATTGGCGCTGCTCAAGGGCGACCCGCAGACGGCGCAGGCCGCCTTGTCGCGCGGGCTCGAGCCCTTTGAGCAGGCCCGGGCCCGGCCGATGCTGCTGCGCATCGCCGACGTCTGGGCGCAAGGCCGCATCGACGAACTGGCGCGCTTCGAACAGTGGTGCGACTGCGCCAACACCGAGGCCGACCGCGCCGCGCTGAAGCGCCTGCTCGACGAGCGCAACGGGCCGCTGGCCGAACGCATCGAGGCGCTGCACGCGGCCGGCAAGCGAGTGTTCGCGGCCGTCGGCGCGCTGCACATGGTCGGCCCGACGGGGCTGCCGGCGCTGCTGGCCCAACGCGGGTTTGCCGTGCAGCGGATCGATCTGCCGCGTTGATGACACCTGGGCCTGCGGTGGCTCCGCCGGCGGCGCGCTTGCGGGTCGCTCCGCCGGCTTCGGGCGGAGCACAATGGCCCGGCCCGCCATTCCGAGGAGACAACATGGTCGACCCCTCCACTTTCGCCAGGCTCGTGCCCGGCTTCGACTTCCTGCAGAACCTGGCGAAGAATGCCGGCGCGGCCGTACCGGGCATCGGGCAGTGGGTTGCGCCGACGCTGAACCCGGAAGAACTGAGCAAGCGCATCGACGAGTTGCGCACTGTGCAGTTTTGGCTGGAGCAGAACGTGCGCATGCTGGGCGCGACGATCCAGGCGCTGGAGGTGCAGCGCATGACGCTGTCGACGCTGAAGACGATGAACGTGCAGATGAACGACCTGCGCGACTCGTTGCTGATCCCGGTGCCGACGATGGCGGCCGAACCACCGGCCGCAACCGCCGCGGCACCGGTGTGGCCAGCGCGGGCCGTGCCCGCCTCCGCCGCCCCCGCGCCGACGCCAGCCGAAGCGGCGGCGGCAACACCCGCGGCTGCCTCCGCCGCCAAGGTCACGCCGCCAGCTGGCGTCGACCCGATGCAATGGTGGGGTGCACTGACCCAGCAGTTCACCGAGCTGGCCGCCGCCGCGATGAAGGACGGCCCGGCCGGCGCCGCAAGGACGCTCGCCGACGCGGTGCAGAACGGGTCGGCCGCGGCCGACTCGCCGGCCCCGCGCAAGGCCGCTCCACGCCCCGCCGCCAAGGCGCGCAAGGCGACGCCGCGCAAGCGGGCCTCCCGCGCAGCCTGAGCCCCAACGGGCCAGCCTCTGCCGCAGCCGGCGACCACGATGCAACCGTTCTTCCACGCCCACGCCACGCACCCGGACTGGCGCGTCGCGCTGGCGCAGGCCACTGCTCAGCTGCAAGGCCAGCAGCAGGCGGCCCGCGCCACGGAGCCCACCCTCGGCTGGGTCTACCTGACCGACCACCACGCGGCGCACAGCACCGCCTTGTTGGCCGAATTGCAACGGCGCTGGCCGGGCGTGGGCTGGGTCGGCGCGGTGGGCATGGGCATTGCCGCCGGGGGCGTCGAGTACTTCGACGAACCGGCCCTCGCGCTGATGCTGTGCAGCCTGCCGCGCGAGCAGTTTCGCGTCTTCTCCGGCGTGCGCCCGCTCGGTGCCTTCGCGGCGCAGACGGCACAGGTTCACGCCGACCCGACCACGGCCGACCTGGCCGGGCTGATCGACGAGATGAGCGGCCGCACCGCCACCGGCTACCTGTTCGGCGGCCTGGCCTCGTCGCGCCGCGGCGCCGGCAGCGCCCTGCACCTGGCCGACGGGGTGTTCGAGGGCGGTCTGTCGGGGGTGGCCTTCGGCCCGGCGGTGGCGTTGGTCTCGCGGGTCACGCAAGGCTGCCAGCCGGTCGGCCCGATGCGCCGGGTGACGCAGGCCGAACGCAACCTGGTGCTGCAGCTCGACGGCGAGCCGGCACTCGACGCGCTGCTGCGCGACTTGCAGCTCGACGACGCGGGGCCGCGCGACGTGATGGCCCGGCTGCGCCAGACCCTGGTCGGCCTGAGCGACGGCCGCGACGACGTGCCGGCGCGGCCGGGACAGTTCGGCGCCGACACCCGGGTGCGGCATCTGATCGGGCTCGACCCGGCACGCCGCGGCGTGGCCGTGGGCGACGCTGTCGAGCCGGGGATGCGGCTCGCCTTCTGCGCCCGCAACACCGAAGCGGCGCGGCGCGACCTGGTGCGCATCTGCGCCGAGATCCGCGAAGAGCTGGAGCCCGAGACACTGCCGCTGGAGGCGGCGCTGGCGCTGCGCGACAGCGCCGCCGTGCAGCCGCCGTACCGGGCGCAGCGCATGGCCGGCGCGGTCTACGTCAGCTGCTGCGGCCGCGGCGGGCCGCACTTCGGCGCACCCTCGGCTGAACTGGCGGTCGTGCGCCACGCACTCGGCGACGTGCCGCTGGTCGGCTTCTTTGCGGCAGGCGAGATCGCGCGCCGCCACCTCTATGGCTACACCGGCGTGCTGACGGTGTTCGCACGCAGCGAATGACGGTGTTGCGCGGTGAACGGGTCACGTTGCGGCCCTGGCGCGACGACGACCGGGCTCCCTTCGCGGCGCTGAATGACGACCCCGAGGTGATGCGCCACCTGAGCGGCCGCCTCAGCTGCGGCGAGAGTGATGCCCTGGCGCAGCGTCTCGGCGGGCAGGTGGACGCCGACGGCTTCGGGCTCTGGGCGCTCGAGGTGCCGGGCCTCGGCTTTGCCGGTTTCGTCGGCTTCAGCCCGCGCGTGCCGTTCGATTTCGCGCTGCCGGGCATCGTGGCGCAGCCGCACGAGATCGGCTGGCGCCTCGCCCGCGCCGCGTGGGGCCACGGCTACGCGACCGAAGGCGCGACGCTCGCGCTGCGCCATGGGTTCGAGACGCTTGGGCTGCCGCAGGTCGTGTCGTTCACGGTCGCGGCAAACCGTGCCTCGCAGGCGGTGATGCAGCGCATCGGCCTCAGCTTTCGAGGCGAGTTCGACCACCCGCGATTTGCCGCGGGCCACCCCCTGCACCGCCACCTGCTGTATGCAGCCGACCGGCCGGTGCGCGCCGGCACCGGCGAGGCCGCCGCGTGAAAAAGCTTCACACTGGCGGGCGTCAGCTTTCACCCCAGGTCAGCGCGGGCTGGGCCACAGTCTCGACAATGATGTGTCAACCTACACGCCGGGGCCGCGTCGCGGGTGCCGGGTTGACGATTTCGCCATGCACTCGGTTGCGGGCTCCAGGAGATTGCCAATGAACGCCCCGACGCGAGCTGATGTGCTCACCGCCCCCGACGAACGCGCCGTGCGTGCGGCACGGCAGGCTGAGGTGATGGCCACGCTCTCGGCGCTGCTGCCGGCGCGCTGCCTGCTGTGGCAAGTCGAAGACGTGACGCCCTACGAATGCGACGGCCTCACCGCGTACCGCGAGCACCCGCTGGTGGTCGCGCTGCCCGAAACCGAGGCGCAGGTGGCAGCGCTGTTGCGCACCTGCCACGCGCTGAAAGTGCCGGTGGTCGCGCGTGGCGCCGGCACCGGGCTCTCGGGTGGGGCGCTGCCGCACCGGATGGGCGTGACGCTGAGCCTCGCCAAGTTCAACCAGATCCTTCAACTCGACGTCGCGGCGCGCACCGCCGTCGTGCAGTGCGGTGTGCGCAACCTGGCGATCAGCGAGGCCGCCGCACCGCACGGCCTGTTCTACGCCCCCGACCCGAGCAGCCAGATCGCCTGCACCATCGGCGGCAACGTGGCCGAGAATTCCGGCGGCGTGCACTGCCTGAAGTACGGCCTGACGCTGCACAACGTGCTGCGCGTGAAGGGCTACACCGTCGAGGGCGAAGCGGTGGTGTTCGGCGGCGACGCGCTCGACGCGCCGGGCCTCGACCTGCTGCCGCTCGTGATCGGCAGCGAGGGCATGCTCGCGGTGACGACCGAAGTCACCGTCAAGCTGCTGCCCAAGCCGCAGCTCGCACGCTGCATCATGGCCAGCTTCGACGACATGCGCAAGGCGGGCGATGCGGTGGCCAACATCATCGCCGCCGGCATCATCCCGGCCGGGCTGGAGATGATGGACAAGCCGATGACGGCGGCCGTCGAAGACTTCGTGCACGCCGGCTACGACCTCGCCGCCGAGGCCATCCTGCTCTGCGAAAGCGACGGCACGGTGGAAGAAGTGGAAGAAGAGATCGGCCGCATGCTCGCCGTGCTGACCGAAGCTGGCGCGACGCGGCTGGAGGTGAGCGAGAACGAGGCGCAGCGCCTCAAGTTCTGGAGCGGGCGCAAGAACGCCTTTCCCGCGAGTGGCCGCCTCAGCCCCGACTACATGTGCATGGACTCGACCATCCCGCGCAAGCGCCTGGCCGACATCCTGCTCGCGATTGCCGAGATGGAACAGAAGTACGGCCTGCGCTGCGCCAACGTGTTCCATGCCGGCGACGGCAACCTGCACCCGCTGATCCTGTTCGACGCCAACGACCCCGACCAGTTGCACCGCTGTGAACTGTTTGGCGCCGACATCCTGGAAACGAGTGTTCGCATGGGCGGCACCGTGACCGGCGAGCACGGCGTGGGGGTGGAAAAGCTGGGCTCGATGTGCGTCCAGTTCACGCCCGAAGAATTGGCGCAGATGGCGGCCGTGAAGCACGCCTTCGACGAGCGCGAACTGCTCAACCCGGGCAAGGTGATCCCGACGCTGCGGCGCTGCGCCGAGGGCGGGAAGATGCATGTCAGGAAGGGTCTGCTGCCCTTTGCCGACTTGCCGCGGTTTTGAGCGGCCGGTGCTCATGACGATCGACGACCCCATCCTGCAAGTGCTCGTCGATCGCGTGCGTGCGGCGCGTGCCGACCGCATGCCGTTGTGCATTTGCGGTGGCGGCAGCAAGGGCTTTTACGGTGAAGCGGCCCAGGGCGATGCGTTCGACGTGACCGCGCTGCGCGGCATCTCGAGCTATGAGCCGACCGAACTCGTCGCCCTGGGCCGCTTCACCGTAAAAGCCCTTGCTGCCGCCACCGCGAATGCACAACGGCATGCGGTCGGCACGCGCCGCACGCACGCGATCGACGAGCACTTGCAGGATGGGGTCGTCGATCGTCATGAGCACCGGCCGCTCAAAACCGCGGCAAGTCGGCAAAGGGC
>JANOVJ010000469.1:0-8473 GCA_031417295.1 bacterium
TTCCACATCCCGGTGTACGAGGAGATGAAGAAGCGCGACGCCGACCTGTACGGCCGGCTCGAGAAGGCCGGCTTCATGCTCGACTTCGGCGAGGACGGAAGCGGCCTGTTCATGAAGTACCTGCGCCGCGGCTCGGGCTACTACATCGATGTCGGTGCGTCGGAGTTGGTGGCGGACGGCAAGATCAAGTTGAAGAGCGGGGTCGGCATCGACCGCATCACCGCGCACGGCGTGCTGATGAAGGACGGCACCGAGCTGCCGGCCGACCTGATCGTCTACGCCACCGGCTACGGCTCGATGAACGGCTGGGCAGCGAAGCTCATCAGCCAGCAGGTGGCCGACAAGGTCGGCAAGTGCTGGGGCCTGGGCTCGGCAACGATCAAGGACCCGGGGCCGTGGGAAGGCGAGGAACGCAACATGTGGAAGCCGACGCAGCAAGAGGCGCTGTGGTTCCATGGTGGCAACCTGCACCAGTCACGCCACTATTCGCAGTTTTTGTCGCTGCAAGTCAAGGCGCGGTTCGAGGGGCTGCCGACGCCGGTGTACGGGTTGCAGGAGGTGCATCACCTGGGTTGAGCACAGCCGCCCCGGGGTGGCGTCAGTTCCGTTCCCGCCGGCCCCGGCGCCCGCTCAAGCCGCGCGCTGGCGCTTCACGCCGGGGGCCGCCAGCGCCGCGTGCAGGCGCTCGCGCGACTTGCCCGCATTGGCCTTGCTCTGGTCGAGCCGGGCCGACAGCGAATCGATGTGCGCAAGCATCAGTTCTTCAGCCTTCGCGGCGTCGCCCGCCGCGAGCGCCTGGACGATGGCGGCATGGTCGTCGTTGGACAATTGCGCGTCGGCGGTCGATTGGTAGAGCGCGGAAACCAGCGTGGTACGGGCCGAAAGGTCGACCATCATGCCGGTCAGCAAGCGGTTGCCCAGGCATTCAGCCAGACAGACATGAAAGTCTGCGAGCAACACACTTCGAGACGCCGCATCGGCGTTGGCGATCGACTTGCGCTCCTTGGCCACATGCGCCCGCAACTGCCGGATCACCGACTGCAGCGGCTTGCCGGCGTCGCGCAACATGCCCGGTTCGATAACCCGCCGCGCGGCATAGGTTTCGCGGGCTTCCTCGAATGAGGGCTCGACAACGTACCAGCCCAGCCGCGTTCGCACCTCGACGAAGCCGCGCGCCTGCAACTGCATCAGCGCCTCGCGAACCATGGTCCGGCTGACGCCGAACAGCGTGGCCAGCTCCTGCTCGCCGAGGCGCTCGCCGGGCCGCAGCTGGCGCGACAGGATCGAGTTGACGACGCGCTCGGCGATCTTTACCGGAGAGATCATGGGACCAACTGCTGCCTGTGGAGACGCGTCATTTTCACACGCTGCCGCGCGCGATTGCTGGCGCCGGGCCGGCGCCAGACCGGCGCCCTAGGCCAGCGCTCGGGCAGCGGGCCTGACCCGCGGCCGGAGCAACGCCATCACGTAGTAGACGCTGCCGCCGATGGCCACACCGAAGAACCAGCCATAGGTGTTCCACCACGGCGGCAGCAAGGTGGTGAAGTTGGGCAGCAGGGTCGAGAACACCGAGCCGATGCCCACGGCCACGAGCGCGTTGACGTTCCACCCGCCCTCATAGCGGTACTCCCCGTGTTCCTGGTACAGGTCCTGGACGTTGATGTTGCCCTTGGCGATGAGGTAGTAGTCGACCAGGATGATCCCGAGTAGCGGGCCCATGGTGGCCCCGATCGCGTTGACGAAGTGGGCCGCGTTGCCCTCCCACGGTGCGAACGGGTACAGCACGAGTGCGATGGCCGCCGCGATGAACCCGCCCCGCTTGAAGCTGATGCGCTTCGGGAAGGTGTTGGAAATGTCGAACGCCGCCGAGACGAAGTTGGCCACCACGTTGATGCCCAGCGTGGCCACCGCGAAAGTCAGCGCGGCGATCGCCGCCAGCAGCCAACTGTCGAACTTGGCCGAGACCTGTTCGGGGTGCAGCAGCACCTCGCCGTAGACCTTGAACGCGGCAATCGTCGTCACCCCGGCGACGAGCGAGAACGCGATCAGGTTGACCGGCAGGCCCCACAGGTTGCCCACCTGAACCGCCCGCTTGTTCTTGGCATAGCGCGAGAAGTCGCAGAAGTTCAGGTACAGCGCGGCGAAGTAGGTGACCCAGGTGGCGCCCACGGCCATCAGCGCCCAGAACGAGCCCGGTTCGCCGCTGACGCCGGCGTCCTTGGTCTTCTCGAGCAGCACCTCCATCGGAATGCCGTGGTCGAACGAGAACCCGCCGGCCTTGACGCACAGGCCGATGGCCAGCACCAGCATGGCGACCCACACCGCCGGCCCGGCCCAGTCCTGGAACTTGCGCACCGTTTCCATGCCCTTCTGGATGATCAGCAGTTGCAGCGCCCAGACCACGATGTAGCAGGCCAGCTCCAACCCCGAGTGGCCCAGCAGGTGAACCGTCTTGTGGAACTCGAGCATGGTCTCGCTGCGGATCAGCAACGCGACCATCGCACCGGAGGCGGCCGCCGTTTGCGCGCCGTACCAGAAACAGGCGACGATGGCGCGCACCACCGCGGCCAGGTTGGCGCCCCAGACGCCGAAGGACGCCCGCGCCAGCACCGGGTAGGGCACGCCCGTCTTCTCGCCGGCAAAACCGATCAGGTTCATCAGCACGAAGATGATCATCGAGCCGAGCCCGATCGCGATCACGAAGTTCATGAAGCTGCCGCAAAGCAGGAACAGGCTGGCGGCCAGGTAGTAGCCCCACAGGCTGTGCACGTCGGAAGTCCAGACGTTGAAGATGCTGAACGGGCCCCAGTTGCGCTCCTTGGCGGGCGCCAGGTCTTCGTTGTACAGGCCGGGTGAAGGGTTGCGAATTTCCACGGGGATCTCCTGTCGGTTGGGCGCGGGCGGTGGCTGCCTGTGCACGAATGCCGATGACCGGCTCTTGAAATGCATCGTTGCATACAAGTATGTGCACTTGAAAGCCAATCACTATCCGTGTTTACCCAGGTGCGGAGCGGCCTCGTTGGCGGCCGGCCCTGTCGCAGCGGATCGCGCCGCGTTACCGGGGCTGCAGACGCCGGTGGGTGTGGATTTGAGGCGCTCCAGAACCTCGGCGGGGCCGGACCGCCGAGTGGTTGACGCCGGGTTCCCGCGTCGACGGGCGGTCACAGCACCAGCAGCGCCCGAAAGTCGTTGACGTTGGTGAACGTCGGCCCCGGAACCACCAAATCGCCCAGCGGCTTGAAGAAGTTGTAGGCGTCGTTGCGGTCGAGGAAGTCCTGAGCCTTCAGCCCGAGCGCCGCGGCGCGGGCCAGCGTGTCGGGCGTGACGATCGCGCCGGCGTTGTCTTCCACGCCATCGATGCCGTCGGTGTCGGCGGCCAGCGCGTACACGCCGGGTTCGCCTTGCAGCGCGATCGCGCAGCCCATCAGGAACTCGGTCGCACGGCCGCCACGGCCGCCTTTCGACTTCACGGTCACTGTGGTCTCGCCGCCGGAAAGGATCACGCAGGGTTTGGCGAACGGCTCGCCGCGTCGCGCCACCGCGCGCGCCAGTGCCGCGTGCACACGACCCACCACGTGCGATTCGCCTTCGATCTCGTCGCTCAGGATGTACGCCGGCAGCCCGGCGGCGCGCGCCACGGCGGCAGCAGCTTCCAGGCTCTGCTGCGGCGTCGCGATCATGTGGACCGCGTGGCCGGCAAAGCGCGGATCGCCCGGCTTCGGCGTCTCGAACGCGCCGCTATCCAATCCGGCACGCGCGGCGGCGGGAAGCTCGATGCCGTAGCGGCCGAGGATACGCAGCGCATCGGCGCAGGTGCTCGAGTCGGGCACCGTCGGCCCGCTGGCGATGACTTCCGGCGCGTCGCCCGGCACGTCGCTGATCAGCAGCGTCACCACCCGCGCCGGAGCACACATTGCCGCCAGCCGCCCGCCCTTGATGGCCGAGAGGTGCTTGCGCACGCAGTTCATCTCGTCGATCGCGGCGCCGCTCTTGAGCAAGGCCTTGTTGATGGCCTGCTTGTCTTCGAGCGTGACTCCCGCGGCGGGCATCGCAAGCAACGCCGAGCCGCCGCCGGAGATGAGGCACAGCACCAGGTCGTCGGCGGTCAGGCCCTGCGTCAAATCAGCGATGCGCTGTGCGGCACGCTGCCCCGCAGCGTCGGGCACCGGGTGCGCCGCCTCGACGACTTCGATCCGCCCGGGCCGCGCCTTGTAGGCCGGCGGCACATGGTCGTAGCGCGTGACGACGAGGCCCGACAACGGCGCCTCCTTCGGCCACAGCGCATCGACCGCCTGCGCCATCGCGCCGCCCGCCTTGCCGGCGCCAATCACCAGCGTGCGGCCCTTCGGCGGCGGCGGCAGGAAGGCGGCGGTGGTCTGTGCCGGCAGCGCGCGGGCGACAGCAGCGTCGTACAGCGCGCGCAGAAAAGCGCGCGGGTCCGCCGCCGGGTCAGGCATCGGGCATGACCGTGTGGTTGGACATCAGTTCGAGCGCACGCACCAGCGCCGAATGGTCGAGGTCCTGCATGCCGTTGGCGGCGCAGGCCTGCATCAGTTGGGCCGCGCCGGCCGTTTGCGGTAGTGCAACGCCGAGCGCGCGCGCGCCTTGCAGCGCCAGGTTCAAGTCCTTCTGGTGCAGACCGATCCGAAAGCCCGGCGCGAAGGTGCGCTTGACCATGCGCTCGCCGTGCACTTCAAGAATGCGGCTGGCAGCGAAGCCACCCATCAGCGCGGTGCGCACCCGCGCAGGGTCGGCGCCGGCCTTGCTGGCGAACAGCAGCGCTTCGCCGACGGCCGCAATGTTGAGCGCGACGATGATCTGGTTCGCCACCTTGCAGGTCTGCCCGTCGCCATTGCCGCCGACGAGCGTGATGTTCTTGCCCATCAGTTCGAACAGCGGCTTGACGCGCTCGAAGGCGGCCTCGGGCCCGCCGACCATGATCGTCAGGCTCGCCGCCTTGGCGCCGACTTCGCCGCCCGACACCGGCGCGTCGAGATAGTCGCAGCCGAGGGCGTTGATCTTCTGCGCGAACTGCTTGGTTTCGATCGGCGAGATCGAGCTCATGTCGACGACCGTCTTGCCCTTGGTCAGCCCAGCCGCGACGCCGTCTTCGGCGAACAGCACGGCGGCGACATCGGGCGTGTCGGGCACCATCACGATCACGATGTCGGCCTTCACGGCCACCTCCCGCGAGCTCTTGCACACGGTGGCGTTGCTGTCGGCAATGGCCGGCGGAAGCTTGCCGTGGGTGGTGACGAACAGGCTGTGCCCGGCCTTGAGCAGGTGGCCGGCCATCGGCGCGCCCATGATGCCCAGGCCGATGAAGCCGAGCTTGAGAGAAGTGGTGGTCATGGCGTCGAATCCTTTGCCTGGTAGAGCGTGTGGAAACTCGGGGGTGTCATCAACGGCGGCGCGCCGCTTCGAGCCAGCCGAGGCCGGCTTCGGTCGTCGTGGCCGGCTTGTACTCGCAGCCGATAAAGCCCTTGTAGCCGATGCGGTCGAGGTGCTCGAACAGGAACGGATAGTTGATCTCGCCCGTGCCCGGCTCGTTGCGCCCCGGATTGTCGGCCAGCTGAATATGGCCGATACGCGCCAGGTGCTTGGCCACCGTGGCCGCGAGTTCGCCCTCCATCCGCTGCGCGTGATAGATGTCGTACTGCACGAACAGGTTGTCGGAGCCCACCTCGTCGAGGATCTCGATCGCCTGCGCGGTGCGGTTCAAGTAGAAGCCCGGGATGTCGAAGGTGTTGATCGGCTCGACGAGCAGCCGGATACCGGCGCGCTTGAGTGCCGCAGCCGCGTAGACGAGATTGCTGACGAAGGTCTGGCGCAACACCGCATCGCTCACACCGGCCGGCGCCTTGCCGGCCAGGCAGTTGACCTGCGGCACGCTGAGCGCGGTGCCGAACTCAAGCGCCCGGGTCACACTGCTGCGGAATTCGTCGACCCGGTCGGGCAGGCAGGCGATGCCGCGCTCGCCAGCCTCCCAGTTGCCGGCCGGCAGGTTGTGCAGTACGAGCTTCAGGCCGTTGCCCTTCAGCCGTGACTGGATATCAGCCACCGGAAAGTCGTACGGGAAGAGGAACTCCACCGCGTCGAACCCGGCCTGGGCGGCACGCTCGAAGCGGTCGAGGAACGGCACCTCGTTGAAAAGCATCGTGAGGTTCGCGGCGAACTTGGGCATTGAATCGCTCCTGGATTTAGTCGAGCAGACCAACGGCCGTCGGCGCGTCTTCGCGGCTCGTCGCCAGCTCTTCGAACTCGTTGATCGCGTCGATCTCGGTGCCCATCGAGATATTGGTCACGCGCTCCAGCATCACCTCGATCACGACCGGCACCTTGAACTCGGCTATCCACTTTTCGGCTTGCTTGATGGCCGGCGTGATCTCTTCCTGCTTGTAGACGCGCACGAACTTGCAGCCCAGCCCTTCGACCACGAGCTTGTGATCGACGCCATAGCCTTCGAGCTGCGGCGCGTTGATGTTGTCGAAGCCGAGCTGCACGCAGTAGTCCATGCTGAAGCCGCGCTGGCTCTGGCGGATCAACCCGAGGTAGCTGTTGTTGACGACCATGTGGATGTAGGGCAGCTTGAACTGCGCGCCCACCGCCAGCTCTTCGATCATGAACTGGAAGTCGTAGTCGCCCGACAGCGCAACGATGGTGCGCGACGGGTCGGCTGCGCGCACCCCGAGCGCGGCGGGGATCGTCCAGCCCAGCGGCCCGGCCTGGCCGCAGTTGATCCACTGCCGCGGCCCGTACACGTGCAGGAACTGCGCACCGGCGATCTGCGAGAGTCCGATCGTGCTGACATACGTGGTGTCGCGCGGGAAGTTGTTGTTCATGCACTGGTAGACGCGCTGCGGCTTCATCGGCACCGCCTCGTAGTTGGTCTTGCGCAGCAGCGTGCGCTTGCGCTCGCGGCATTGCTCGACCCATTCGCCGCGGTCCTTCAGCTTGGCCGAAGCCTTCATTTCGCGGGCGACGGCGACGAACAGTTCGAGCGCCGCTTTCGCATCCGAGACGATGCCCAGATCGGGCCCGAAGACACGGCCGATCTGGGTCGGCTCAATGTCCACGTGAACGAAGGTGCGGCCCTTGGTGTAGACCTCGACCGAGCCGGTGTGACGGTTCGCCCAGCGGTTGCCGATGCCGAGCACGAAGTCGCTCGCGAGCATGGTCGCATTACCGTAGCGGTGCGAGGTTTGCAGGCCGCACATGCCGGCCATCAGCGGGTGGTCGTCGGGGATCGTGCCCCAGCCCATCAGCGTAGGGATCACCGGCACGTTCATGATCTCCGCGAACTCTTGCAGCAGCGCGCTCGCGTCGGCGTTGATCACGCCGCCACCCGAGACGATCAACGGCCGCTCGGCCGCCTGCATCATCGCAATCGCTTTCTCCACCTGCCCGCGCGAGGCCTTCGGCTTGTAGACCGGCAGCGGCTCGTAGGTGTCGATGTCGAACTCGATCTCGGCCATCTGCACGTCGAACGGCAGGTCGATCAGCACCGGCCCGGGGCGGCCCGAGCGCATCAGGTGGAAGGCCTGCTGGAAAGAGCGCGGCACCTGTGCCGGCTCGCGCACGGTGACGCTCCACTTGGTGACGGGCTTGGAGATCGACTCGATGTCCACCGCCTGAAAATCTTCCTTGTACAGCCGGGCCCGCGGCGCCTGACCGGTGATGCACAGGATGGGGATCGAGTCGGCAATGGCCGAGTAAAGGCCGGTAATCATGTCGGTGCCGGCCGGGCCCGAGGTGCCGATGCAAACGCCGATGTTGCCGGCCACGGCCCGCGTGTAGCCCTCGGCCATGTGCGAGGCGCCCTCGACATGGCGCGCCAGCACGTGGGCGATGGTGCCGCGTTCGCGCAAGGCCGAGTAGAGCGGGTTGATGGCGGCGCCGGGGACGCCGAAGGCTTGTGAAACGCCTTCCTTTTCCATCACCAGTACGGCGGCCATGATGGCTTTCATCTTTGCCATTGCGAACTCCTGTTTGCGAAGTCGCGATCATCGGCCTTGTTTCGCCGCGCGGGAACCCGTGCCCGCCGATATCTCCTATTCCGCCCCGGAATGGCACGAGGCCGCCGAGACCGGCGGCCGCCCGATCAGACGGCGCGCATCACCCCGTCGGCTTCGACGCTGGCGACCTCGGGCAGCGAGCGCAACTGGGCGAGCTTGGCATCGGGCAACTCGCCAGTGACGATGCCGTGGCGCAGCGCGCGCGGCAGGTTGATGTCGCTCAGGCCGGCCGCCTTCAGCTTGCTGAGCAAGGCGTCGCCCGCGGCGCCAAGCTCCCCGACCGATCGGCCACGAATCAGCTTTTGCGCCTCGGCGCTCAGGACGGCATGAATCTTCATACCCCGATTATTGACCTTCACGGCACCTGCGCAAGCCCCGTGCCCACGTCGCTGGCAAAGCCGGCCACATGGGGCGTGGCCATCGAGGTCCCGCTCATCAACTGCGTCGAGCCGCCCGGT
>JANOVJ010000470.1:0-1657 GCA_031417295.1 bacterium
CTTCCACGTCCATCCAGTTGCTCAGGCGCTGCACCACGTTGTTGGCCAGCACGTACTGGCGCGCCAGCGTTTCCAGCGTCTCGCCTTGCAGCACGGCTGCACCTTCCACGCCGGTTTCCAATCGCGCATCTTTCAGCGCCACTTTCAGCAGATAGGCGTCGAGTTCGGTGCCGTCTTTCAGGTACTGCTCTTCCTTGCCGAGCTTCACCTTGTAGAGCGGCGGCTGCGCGATGTAGATGTGGCCGCGCTCCACCAGCTCAGGCATCTGCCGGTAGAAGAAGGTCAGCAGCAGCGTGCGGATGTGCGCGCCGTCAACGTCGGCATCCGTCATCAGGATGATGCGGTGGTAGCGCAGCTTGTCGGGGTTGAATTCGTCCTTGCCGATGCTGGTGCCGAGGGCGGTGATCAGCGTCAGGATTTCATTGCTGGTGAGCAGCTTCTCGAAGCGCGCGCGCTCGACGTTCAAGATCTTGCCGCGCAGCGGCAAGATCGCCTGGAACTTGCGGTCGCGGCCTTGCTTGGCGGAGCCGCCGGCCGAGTCGCCCTCGACGATGTAGATCTCGCACAGCGCCGGGTCTTTCTCCTGGCAGTCGGCCAGCTTGCCGGGCAAGCCCATGCCGTCGAGCACGCCCTTGCGGCGCGTCATCTCGCGCGCGCGGCGCGCGGCCTCGCGGGCGCGGGCGGCGTCGACGATCTTGCCGCAGATGATCTTGGCGTCGGTCGGGTTCTCGAGCAGGTAGTCGGTGAGCAGCTTGCTGACGATTTCTTCCACCGGGCCGCGCACTTCGCTCGACACCAGCTTGTCCTTCGTCTGGCTGCTGAACTTCGGCTCGGGCACCTTCACGCTCACCACGCAGGCCAGGCCTTCGCGCATGTCGTCGCCGGCCACCTCGACCTTGGCCTTCTTGGCCAGCTCGCTGTCGTCGATGTACTTGTTGATCACGCGCGTCATCGCGGCGCGCAGGCCCGTCAGGTGGGTACCGCCGTCGCGCTGCGGGATGTTGTTGGTGAAGCAGAGCACGCTCTCGTTGTAGCCGTCGTTCCACTGCATCGCCACCTCGACGCCGACGTTGGTGTTGAACTCGCTCATCTTGTCGCCGAGCGCGTGGAAGATGTTCGGGTGCAGCACCTGCTTGCCCTTGTTGATGTACTCGACGAAGCCCTTCACACCACCGACAAAGGCGAAGTTATCCTCCTTCGCGTTGCGCTCGTCCACCAGGCGGATCTTCACGCCGTTGTTCAGGAAGCTCAGCTCGCGCAGGCGCTTGGCCAGCACCTCGTAGTGGAAGTCGATGTTGGTGAAGATCGTTTCGTCGGGCAGGAAGTGCACCTCGGTGCCGCGCTTCTCGGTCTCGCCGGTCACGCGCATCGGCGAGGTCTCGAAGCCGTCGCGCTGTTCGATCACGCGGTCTTGCGTGAAGCCCTGGCGGAATTCGAGAAAGTGGACCTGGCCATCGCGGCGGATCGTCAGCCGCAGCCATTTCGACAGCGCATTGACGCAGCTCACGCCCACGCCGTGCAGCCCGCCCGACACCTTGTAGCTGTTCTGGTTGAACTTGCCGCCCGCGTGCAGCTCGGTCAACGCGATCTCGGCCGCACTGCGCTTGGGCTCGTGCTTGTCGTCCATCTTCACGCCGGTGGGAATGCCACGGCCGTT
>JANOVJ010000471.1:0-1539 GCA_031417295.1 bacterium
GAACGCCGTTGCCGGGGTCCAGTTGGAATCGCGCCAGCAGAGTTCGTTGGTCCCGTTCATCACGGGCTTGCCGTCGCTGGAACGGATCTGATCTGCGCCCGTGGCGTACTTGAGTTCTTCGGCCGTGGGAGCGGCGATGGGCTTGGCCATCATCTGCGCATTCGCGGCCATGGGGACGGCGAAAGCTGCAGCTGCAAACAGCATCGCCACCTTGTTCAATTTCTTCATGATTCTCCTCTCAGGGGGAAGGTACAGAGTTCGTGCAAATCGTCCGAATCGCAATCGGAAGGTACTGGCAAACCCTCAGTTCCAGAGCGCTCACCACCGACGCAGCATTGTGCCATAGGGCTCACAGTCAACGTGATTTTGGGCCAGTGCCGCGCCGGTGTGGGGCGCTCTGTTGCGCCGGTGCTACAGCTTGCGCCACTTAGAATTGCGGGTTGGCTTCTCCGATCGGTCGCGCTTCCGCAACGATCGAGGCTTCAGTTCCCCCCACCGACCGCAGCGTCCCCGCCCGCATGACCCAGTTCGCCAAGGAAACCCTGCCGACCAGTCTCGAAGAGGAGATGCGCCGCTCCTATTTAGACTATGCAATGAGTGTGATCGTCGGGCGCGCCTTGCCCGACGCCCGCGACGGCCTGAAGCCGGTGCACAGGCGCTCGCTGTTCGCGATGCACGAACTGAACAACGACTGGAACCGGCCGTACAAGAAGTCGGCCCGCATCGTCGGGGACGTGATCGGCAAGTACCACCCGCACGGCGACCAGTCGGTCTACGACACCATCGTTCGGATGGCGCAGGATTTCTCGCTGCGCCACATGCTCGTGGACGGTCAGGGCAACTTCGGTTCGGTCGACGGCGACAACGCGGCAGCGATGCGCTACACCGAGATTCGCCTCTCGAAGATCGCCCAGGAGATGCTGGCCGATCTGGACAAGGAGACGGTCAACTTCGGCCCCAACTACGACGGCTCGGAGAAAGAGCCGCTGGTGCTGCCGACGCGGCTGCCGAACCTGCTGGTCAACGGCTCGGGCGGCATCGCGGTGGGCATGGCCACCAACATTCCGCCGCACAACCTGAACGAGGTGATCGACGGCTGCCTGCACCTGCTGAAGAACCCGGATGCCACGATCGACGAGTTGATCGAGATCATCCCCGCACCCGACTTTCCCACCGCCGGCATCATCTACGGCACCAGCGGCGTGCGCGACGGCTACCGTACCGGCCGCGGCAAGGTGGTGATGCGCGCCAAGTGCCACTTCGAGGACATCGACAAGGGCCAGCGCCAGTCGATCATCGTCGACGAGATTCCCTACCAGGTGAACAAGAAAACGCTGCTCGAGCGCATGGCCGAGCTGGTGCATGAGAAGAAGCTCGAAGGCATCAGCCACATCCAGGACGAGTCTGACAAGTCGGGCATGCGCGTCGTGATCGAGCTCAAGCGCGGCGAAGTGCCCGAGGTGGTGCTGAACAACCTGTACAAGCAGACGCAGCTGCAGGACACCTTCGGCATCAACATGGTGGCGCTGATCGACGGCC
>JANOVJ010000472.1:0-18024 GCA_031417295.1 bacterium
CCAGCCACTGCGGCTCGATCACCACCAGGCCGAGCGCGCTTTCGAAGTGCATCGCCTCGGCCAGGGGTGCGTGGTCGCGCAGCCGCAGGTCGCGCTTGAACCAGACCAGTGCTGCTACCTTCGCCATGTCAGGTCATCGCAAACAGGGACTTCATCGAAGCAATCGAAGCCATCGGACGCGCTTCATTTGGCCCGCACTTCACGCCAGCAACTGCGAAGCGCCCTGCACATGGCGGACCACACCCGCCTCGATGCGCAGCGCTCCGCCCACGAACCAGCCCACCGCCCGCGGATACAGCACATGCTCCTGCGCCAGCACGCGCGCCGAGAGGGTGTGTTCGGTATCGTCCGCCCGCACCGGCACCACGGCCTGGGCAACGATCGGCCCGTGGTCGAGCTCGGCGGTCACGAAGTGCACCGTCGCGCCGGCCACCTTGCAGCCGGCTTCGATCGCCCGCCGGTGCGTGTGCAGGCCGGTGAATGCGGGCAGCAGCGACGGGTGAACATTGAGCATCCGGCCTGCGTAGCGCTGCACGAACCCGGCCGTCAGGATGCGCATGAAGCCGGCCAGCAGCAGCAGGTCGGGCGCGTGCGCATCGACCGCCTGCGCCAGCGCGGCGTCGAAGGCCTCACGGTCGGCAAACGCGCGGTGATCGACCACCGCCGTCGCAATGCCCCGCGCTGCGGCAAAGGCCAGCCCGGCTGCGTCAGCGCGGTTGCTGATCACCGCCGCCACGGTCGCGTGCCAGCTCTCGGCCGCGCAGGCTTGCACGATCGCTTCCATGTTGGAGCCGCGGCCCGAGATCAGGATCACGATGCGTTTCATCGGCGGGCAGTGTAGCCGGGGGGGCCCCTAGAATCGCTGCTCCACTCCACGCGGTGCCCTGCGTCACGATCCCCATGAAGCCACGCGTCCTCTCCGGCATGCGCCCCACCGGCGCGCTGCACCTAGGCCACTTCCACGGCGCGTTGAAGAACTGGGTGCGCCTGCAGGCCGAGTACGAGTGCTTTTATTTCGTGGCCGACTGGCACGCGCTGACCA
Source organism: bacterium (assembly GCA_031417295.1). Classification (GTDB taxonomy): domain Bacteria; phylum Pseudomonadota; class Gammaproteobacteria; order Burkholderiales; family Burkholderiaceae_C; genus CAIKUF01. The sequence goes on from JANOVJ010000472.1 coordinate 1,043, forward strand.
CGCACTACGAAAGCCGCGAGGTCATCGAGAAGAACGTCTACGACATGGTGGTCGACTGGATCGCCGCCGGGCTCGACCCCGAGCAGTGCACGATCTTCATCCAGAGCCGCCTGCCCGAACACGCCGAGCTGTTCACGCTGCTGGCGATGGGCACGCCGCTGGGCTGGCTCGAGCGCGTGCCGACCTACAAGGACCAGATCGACAAGCTGAAGGACCGCGACCTCGCGACCTACGGCTTCCTCGGCTACCCGCTGCTGCAGGCGGCCGACATCCTGATCTACAAGGCGAGCTACGTGCCGGTCGGCGAAGACCAGGCCTCGCATGTGGAACTCACGCGCGAGGTGGCGCGCCGCTTCAACCATTTGTACGGCCGCGGCGCCGGCTTCGAAGCCGACGCCACCGCCGCGCTGGCCAAGCTGCCCAAGGACGATGCACGCTACTTCGAGAAGCAGCGCAAGGCGTTCGGCGAGACCGGCGCTGCCGAAGCGCTGGCCAAGGGCGAAGCCATTGTGGCCAAGGCCGTCGCGGGCGTGGCCGGCTGGAGCGAGGCCGACAGCGAGTTGCTGCTCGGCCGCCTGCATGGCGGCGGCAAGAGCATCCTCACCGAGCCGCAGGCACTGCACACCGAAGTGACCAAGCTGCCGGGGCTCGATGGCGGCAAGATGAGCAAGAGCTACGGCAACACCGTGCTCATGCGCGACGAGCCCGCCGTTGTGGAAAAGAAGATCCGCGGCATGATGACCGACCCCGCCCGCGTGCGCCGCAGCGACCCGGGCAATCCCGAGAAATGCCCGGTCTGGCAGTTCCACCGGGTCTACAGCGACGCGCCGACCCAAGACTGGGTCGTCAAGGGCTGCACCACCGCCGGCATCGGCTGCCTGGAGTGCAAGCAGCCGGTGATCGACGCCATCGTGCGCGAGCAGCAGCCGTGGCGCGAGCGCGCCGAAAAATACCTGAGCAACCCGAAGCAGGTGCACTGGATCGTCGAGATGGGCACCGAGCGCGCGCGCGTGGTGGCCAAGCAGACGATGAAGGAAGTGCGCGCGGCGATGGGGCTCGACTACTGAAGCCTGCCGCGTGCATGGCATGCTGCCAAGCACGCATCGTGCCCCACCGATCCCGACCCTGAACCGCAGCCGCGACCATGACCCTTGCCACCATCGAACTCTGCCCCGCCGCCGAGGCCACGGCCACGCTGATCGTGCTCCACGGCCTGGGTGCCGACGGCACCGATTTCATCCCGATGTGCGACGCACTCGACCTGGCTGCCGTGGGCCCGGTGCGCTTCGTGATGCCGCGCGCGCCGGAGCGGCCGGTCACCTTGAACGGCGGCAACCGCATGCGCGCCTGGTACGACATCCTCGGCGCCGATCTGCAGCGGCGCGAGGACGAAGCCGGGCTGCGTGACTCGGTGAGGCAGGTCCACACGCTGATCGACCGCGAACGCGCCCGCGGCGTGCCTGCAAGCCGCATCGTGCTGGCCGGCTTTTCGCAAGGCTGCGCCGTCACGCTGCTGGCCGGCCTGCGCTACCCCGAGCGGCTGGCGGGGCTGGCCGGCTTGTCGGGCTACCTGCCACTGGCCGACACCACCGCGGCCGAGCGCCACCCCGCCAACCACGGCCTGCCGGTGTTCCTGGGCCACGGCCGCAACGACGGCATGGTGCCGATGGCGCGCGGCGCGGCTGCACGCGACGCGCTGAGCGGGCTCGGCTACGGCGTTGAATGGCACGACTACCCGATGGAGCATTCGGTCTGCATGGAAGAAGTGAGCGAACTCAACCGCTGGTTGCAGCGCGTCTGGCAATAACGAGGAGTGAGCAAGCAATGAACCCCATGAGACTTGAGTCGACGAGCCGCCCTCTCCCGCTGGGGGCCTGGTGGGCCGCGGCGATGTTGACACTGCTGCTGGTACTCGCCGGCTGCGAAACGATGACCCACCCCGACACCTTGCGCGTCACCGTGGCCGGCGTCGACCCATTGAAAGGCGAGGGCCTGGAGCTGCGCTTCATGGTCCGGCTGCGGGTGCAGAACCCGAATGACGCCAGCGTCGAGTTCGACGGCGTGGCGGTCGACCTCGAAGTCAACGGCAAGAACCTGGCCAGCGGCGTGAGCGACCAGAGGGGCACGGTGCCGCGCTTCGGCGAGACGCTGATCAACGTGCCGGTGAGCGTCTCGGCCTTCGCCGCGGTGCGCCAGGCGATGGGCCTGAGCGACGCGGCCGCGAAGGGCGAACTGCCCTACGTTGTGAGCGGCAAGCTGGCCGGTGGGCTGTTCGGCACGGTCCGGTTCTCGCAGGCCGGGACGCTGAAGATGCCGCAGTAGGGCGGCGCCCGCGGGTGGCCGGCCGGGCCGCTGCGGCCACCCGCGGGCGAGTGGACCTGTCATCAAGGTTGGGGATGCCGGGCAGGCACCGCCGGGCCTAAGCTGCGCGGCTCTGCGCCATGCGGCGCTGGCGGCCCCGCGGAAGGAACCCCCGATGATCAAGCCCCTGGCAGCACCGGCAGCGCGCGCCGGCTCCGCCGAAATCCGGCCGTATGCGGACGGTCTCGATGCTTCAAGCTCCGTTTGGAAGGCGGTGTTGGCGGGCCTGGCAATTTACCTCGGCAGCATGTTGGTAGTGATCGTCATTCCGGCGATGGGCTATGGTTTTTATCTGGCGGATTCGGGCGTGCCCCGTGACGAGGCTCGCGCCGCATTGGTGAGCCTTGCGTTCAGCCCCTGGTTCTACGTCCCGGCTGTGGTGCTCGGCGCAGCCGTGTCATGGCTCTGCGGCTACATCTGCGCGCGCATGGCCGGCGGCGCTGCGCTTCGTGCGGGCATCATCCTCGCCGCCCTGACCGTCGTTCTCGGCCTGCTGTCCAGCGACGACGCATTGTTCCCCTGGTGGGCTAGCGGGTTGGACATCGTTCTGACCGCTGGCGCAGTCATGCTCGGCGTTCGATACGGCCGCGCCCGGCGCCAGTAGCCTGGGCAGGGATGGGATCCTGGGTTCAGCCGCCCAAGGGTCGCAAACGACGCAGCGTCCGGCTAGGCTCAAGGCGCTCGCTGCCCCAGAGCGGCCTCGATCTTCTGGTCGGTCTTGTACTGGCCCAGCGCATACACCGCCCAGATGGCGGCTGGCAGCCAGCCGATCAGCGTGATCTGCAGGACCAGGCAGACGATGCCGGCAATCGGCCGGCCGATGGTGAAGAAGACCACGAACGGCAGGAAGATGGCGAGCAACAGGCGCATGGGGAAAGCTCTCGAGTTCTGGTGTGTCGGGCCCGCAACGCAGCGGGCGCGCAGGCAGATCGCACAGCGCAATGGTAGCCGCAGCCACCTTCGGCAGGCACGGTCTTCGCAGCACTTGCCGGGCCCCGGCCTGGCTAGAGAAACCCTCGGCGCCCCAGGCTCGCGGCGAGCATCAGTGCGGCTTCCAGCGTGAAGCGCCCTTCGACCAGCCAAGCCGCCAGCATTGCGGGCGGGACACATTCGAAGCGCTCAACTTCACCGTCCTGGTTGGCCGGGTTGGCGCCCTCGGGCAGCACCGCCTCGAACACGTCGATGTGCTCGACCATGTAGCCCTCACTCACCGGGCGGCGGATCGTGATGCGCTCCAGCCAATGCAGCGCATGCAGGTCGGCGGTGCACAGCCCGGCCTCTTCCCAGGTCTCGCGCTCCAACGCGCTGGCGGTGCTTTCGCCCGCCGCGACCAGGCCGCCCATCAGCGTGTCCCATTGCCCTGGGTCGGTCGCCTTGTCGAGCGCGCGTTGCTGCACCCACACCTCGCCGTTCGGGGCGAAGCCGATCAGGTGCACGGCGAAGGTCGCGATACCGAGCGGGCGCACGGCAGAGCGTTCGATCACCGCGTGGGGTGTGCCGGCCGCGTCCGTCACGGGCAGCGCTTCGTCGCGCCACTTCGACGCCAGGCCGTGGTCGCGCAGCCAGCAGGCCACCTGGTGCAGAGCGGCGTCGGGCGGGCCGTAAAGCCGCTCGCGATCCACGCCGTGGCGCACCAAAGGCAGCTTGTCGGCGCGCAGCCGCTCCGCCAGCGCAGGCTCGATCGAGCCGATGGGCGAGGCCACGCCTTCGATCCACAGCGCGTGGCGCGGGCGGGCGGGCGGCTGCGCCGCGCGCTTGGCGAGGCGCTGCCACCAGGCGGGCCGTGGCGTGGTCATCGCGTGGTCACGGCTGCGTCACCAGGTGTCGATGAAGCGCCCGCTGCCTGCGGCCAGCGGCGGCAACGAGGCCAGCGCGCGCACCAGCCAGCGGCGCGTTTCGGCGGGGTCGATCACGGCGTCGATTTCGAGGTAGCTCGCCATGTTCAGCGCCTTGCCGCGCTCGTAGGCGGCGGCGACCATGCGCTCGAACAAGGCCTGGCGCGAGGCGTCGTCGGGCGCCGCTTCCAGCTCCTTGCGAAAGCCCAGCCGGACCGCGCCTTCGAGCCCCATCGCGCCGAACTCGCCGCTCGGCCAGGCGATGGTGAAGAACGGCGCGGCGAAGCTGCCACCGGCCATCGCCTGTGCGCCCAGGCCGTAGCCCTTGCGCAGCACGATGGTGAACACCGGCACCCGCAGGCCGGCCGCGGTGACGAACAGGCGCGAGGTCTTGCGCACCATCGCCGTCGCCTCCGACGCGACGCCGACCATGAAGCCCGGCGTGTCGCAGAGGGACACGATCGGCAACCCGAACGCGTCGCACAGTTGCATGAAGCGCGCCGCCTTGTCGCAGGCCTCGGCATCGATCGCGCCGCCGAGGTGGCGCGGGTTGTTGGCGATCAACCCCATCGGTTTGCCTTCGATGCGCACCAGCGCGGTGACCATGCCGGCGCCGAACGCGGCGCGCAGTTCGAACACCGAGCCGGTGTCGCACAGCAGCTCGATCGCAGCCCGCATGTCGTAGGCGCGGACGCGGTTCTCGGGCACGCAGTGGCGGAGCAGCCGCTGGTCGGCGCATTGCCATTGCGCGAGCGCGCCCTGGAAGTAACCCAGGTATTGCTTCGCCGCGCGCACGGCCGCCGCTTCGTCATCGACCAGCACGTCGATCACACCGTTCGGCGCCTGCATCGCGACCGGCCCCACCGCGTCGGGCGCGACGACGCCGAGCCCGCCGCCTTCGATCATCGCCGGCCCGCCCATGCCGATCGAGCTGTCGCGCGTGGCGATGATCACGTCGCTGCAGCCCAGCAGCGCCGCGTTGCCGGCGAAGCAGCGGCCGGCCACCAGCCCCAGGCGCGGCAGCTTGCCCGAGAGGCGGGCGTAGTGGTGGAAGGTGGTCACGTCGAGGCCGGCCACGCCGTTGAAGTCGGTGTCGCCGGGCCGGCCGCCGCCGCCTTCGGCGAAGAGCACGATCGGAATCTTCCACTGCTCGGCGAGCTGGAACAGCCGGTCGGTCTTCTTGTGGTTGAACAGGCCCTGGGTGCCGGCGAGCACGGTGTAGTCGTAGGCCAGTACGGCGCAACGCGCGGCCTGTTGACCCGCCTGTTGACCCAACTGCGCGCCGAACAGCGCGGCATTGACGGTGGCCAGGCCCGCCACCATGCCGTCAGCCGGCGTGTTGCGGATCAGGTCGTCGAGGCTGCGCCGGCCGCGCTGCGCGGCGATGGCCAGCGCGCCGTATTCGACGAAGCTGCCAGCATCCACCAGGTCGGCGATGTTCTCGCGCGCCGTGCGCAGGCCGCTTCGGTGGCGCTTGGCGACGGCTTCGCTGCGTTGCGCGTCCAGGCCGAAGGCGTGACGTTGCAGCGCGTCGGCAAGGTCAGGGCGGATGTGCTCGGGGTCGGCCGCCACGGTGCTCGCCACGGCCTCGGCGCGCTCGTCGCTCGCCTCGACCCACAGCAGTGGCGCACCGGCACGCACCGCGTCGCCCGCCACCGCACACACGCTGTGCACGCGCGCGCTGGCCGCAGCGAGCACCAGGTGCTCCATCTTCATCGCCTCGATCACGGCCACCTGTGCGCCGGGCGCCAGCAGCGCGCCGGGCGCTGCGGTCATCTCGATCAACACACCGTCCATCGTGGCGACGACGGCGGTGCAGCCGAGCGGGCCGGTGCGCGCTGCGTCGGCAGCGGCGCGAGCCGGCGTCTCATCCACCGCGGGTGCGGCCCTCACCGCGGTCGCAGCCGCAGCCGCAGCCGCACCAGCCGCCGCTTGCCACTGCGGACCGCCGGCCACGGCCGCCGCGAGCGCCTCACCGCAGCGTTCGACGAAGCCGGTGTCGACCCGGTTTCCCTGCACGTCGGCGTCGCACAGCAGAGCGCGCAGAAATGGCTGGTTGGTCGGCACACCGTCGATCTGCGTTTCGCACAGCGCGCGATGGGCCTTGGCCACCACGTCGGCGTAGCGAGGCGAGACGCTGTGAACGATTATTTTGGCCAGCAGCGAATCGAAGCGCAGGTTCGGGGTGTAGCCGCTGTAGGCGCAGCCATCGACACGCACCCCAGGGCCGCCGGGCCACTCGATCGCGCCCAGCGTGCCGCTGGCGGGCAGCGCTTCGCCGTTGGCGCCCATCGTCTCCCTGTTGATCCGCAACTGCATTGCGTAGCCACGCAGCGCCGGCGGCGTGGCAAGGCCGAGGTCGGCCAGGCTCGCGCCGGCAGCGATGCGCAACTGCGTCTGCACGATGTCGATGCCGGTCACCATCTCGGTCACCGTGTGCTCGACTTGCAGGCGCGGGTTGGCTTCGATGAAGAACCAGTGCAGCGGGTCGCCGGTTGGATCCAGCTCGACCAGGAACTCGATCGTGCCGACGCCGCGGTAGCGCGTCTCCTGCGCCAGCTTCAGCGCCGCGGCGGTCAGTTGGTCTCGCAAGGCGACCGACACGCTCGGGCTGGGTGCTGTCTCGACCAGCTTCTGGTGCCTGCGTTGCAAGCTGCACTCACGCTCGCCCAGGTGAACCGCCGCGCCGCTGCCGTCGCCGACGATTTGCACTTCGATGTGGCGGGCGCGGGCGAGCAATCGCTCGGCATACACGTCGCCATTGCCGAAGGCCTTCAGCGCCTCCGACGCACAGCGCGCGTGCGCCGACGCCACCTCGCTTGCGCTGTGCACCGCGCGGATGCCGCGCCCGCCGCCGCCAGCCACCGCCTTGATCATCATCGCCGCACCCTCGCCCTGCGCGGCCAGGAAGGCCAGCGACTGCGCCACCGACGTCGGCCCCGGCGTGCCGGGCAACACCGGCACATGGCAGCGCTGTGCCAGCGCCCTCGCCTGCAGCTTGTCGCCGAAGATTTCCAGCACTTCGGGAGCCGGGCCGACGAAGCAGATGCCCGCCTCATCGCAGCGCCGCGCCAGCGCCGCGTTCTCGCTCAAGAAGCCGTAGCCCGGGTGCAGCGCGTCGCAGCCGGTGCGCAGTGCCGCAGCGACGATCTGCTCGATGTCGAGATAGGCCGCGGGCCCGCTGCCGGCGAGCGCGACGCTGGCATCGGCCTTGCGCAAATGCAGCGATGCGGCATCGTCCTCGGCGTACACCGCAACGCTCGGCAGGCCCATTTCGGCCGCGGCGCGTGCAATGCGGATGGCGATCTCGCCGCGGTTGGCGATCAGTAGTTTCTGGATCGGCATGGTGTTGGCATTGAAGCTGTCGATGGCGGCGGGCGCGCCCCCTCTCCGGCTGGCGGGAGAGGGTTGGGGTGAGGGCCGGCCGTCTTGTCCCTTGCGTGACTGACAGCCTACCCCGCGTGCGCCACTGTAAGGCCATGCCCCATCACAGAGACACCCAATGAACTTCGACTACTCGCCCAAGGTGCTTGCTTTGCAGGCCCGCGTCTCCGCCTTCATGAACGAGCACATCGTGGCGCGCGAAGACGAGTACTGGGCGCAGACCGAAGCCAACCGCCGCGCCGGCAATGCGTGGATTCCGTCGAAGCTGATCGCCGAACTCAAGCCCAAGGCGCAGGCCGCAGGCTTGTGGAACCTGTTTCTGCCCGAATCGAAGCGCGGCGCCGGGCTGACCAATCTCGAATACGCGCCGCTGGCCGAAGTGATGGGCCGCGTGCCGTGGGCGAGCGAGGTCTTCAACTGCTCGGCGCCCGACACCGGCAACATGGAAACGATCGAGCGCTACGGCACCGACGAGCACCGCGAAAAGTGGCTCGCGCCGCTGCTGCGCGGCGAGACGCGATCGGCCTTCTTGATGACGGAGCCGGCCGTCGCGTCGAGCGATGCAACGAACGTGCAGACGCGCATCGAGCGCCAGGGCGACGAGTACGTGATCAACGGCCGCAAGTGGTGGGCCTCGGGCGCGGGCGACCCGCGCTGCGCGATCCTGATCGTGATGGGCAAGACCGATCCCGAAGCGCCGCGCCACAGCCAGCAGTCGATGGTGCTGGTGCCGATGGCCACGCCGGGCGTGCGCGTGGTCCGCCCGTGCATGGTGTTCGGCCGCGACGACGCGCCGCACGGCCACATGGAAGTCGAGCTGAAGGACGTGCGGGTGCCAGTCTCGAACATCCTGCTCGGCGAGGGCCGTGGCTTCGAGATCGCGCAGGGCCGCCTCGGGCCGGGGCGCATCCACCACTGCATGCGGCTCGTCGGTGTGGCCGAACGGGCGATCGAGATGATGTGCGAGCGGCTCGACACGCGCGTGGCGTTCGGCCGCGAGATCTCGCGCCAGTCGGTCTGGCACGAGCGCATCGCAGAGTCGCGCTGCATGATCGAGCAGGCGCGGCTGTTGACGCTCAAGGCCGCCTACATGATGGACACGGTGGGCAACAAGATCGCCAAGGCCGAGATCGCGATGATCAAGGTGATCGCGCCGAACATGGCCTGCAAGATCATCGACTGGGCGATCCAGGCCCACGGCGGCGGCGGCGTGTCGGACGACTTCATGCTGGCACACTTCTACTCGACGGCGCGCGTGCTGCGGCTGGCCGACGGGCCCGACGAAGTGCACCGCAACGCGATCGCCAAACTCGAACTCGGGCGCCAGATGGCGCGCCGCAGCGGGGCCGACATGGGCGAGGTCGAGATGCCCGTCACGCGAGGGAGCTGATAGCGATGAGTGCACTGGAAACGAAGCTCGAAGGCGGCGTGCTGACGCTGACGATGAACCGGCCCGAGAAGTTGAATGCGCTGAACCTGGAGATGATGAACGGCCTGCTCGACGGTCTGCGCCGCGCTGCCAGCGACGACGCGGTGAAGGTGCTCGTGCTCACCGGCGCCGGTGCGGCGTTCTGCGCGGGCGGCGATGTGGGCAGCATGGCCGAAGGCAAGTCGTTCACGGCCGGCTACGAGGCGAATGTGGACCTGCTGCGGCAGAAGATGGAGGCGCCGCGGCTGCTGCACGAACTGGGCAAGCCGACCATTGCCAAGCTGCGCGGCGCGGCGGCCGGCGCGGGCATGTCGTTGGCGCTGGCCTGCGATTTGCGCTTCGCCAGCGAATCGGCGCAGATCGTGACCGCGTTCGCCAAGGTCGGGCTGGCGGGCGACTATGGCGGCACCTGGTTCCTGAGCCGCCTGGTCGGCGAGGCGAAGGCGAAGGAGCTGTACTTCACCTCGCCGCGCGTGGGGGCGCAAGAGGCGCTGGCGCTCGGTATCGTCAACCGCGTGCTGCCCGAGGCCGAGCTCGACGCCGCGGTCGATGCACTCGCGGCGCAGCTCGCCGCCGGGCCGACGGTGGCGCTGAACTACATGAAGCGCACCCTCACTGCGGTGAGCGACGGCCTCTCGCTCGCCGCGTTGCTCGATCTGGAAGCCGCGCGCATGGTGCGCAGCGCGCAGACGGCGGATCATCGCGAAGCGGCGCAGGCCTTTGTCGAGAAGCGGGCGCCGCGGTTCACGGGAAGCTGAATACAAGGGAGCGCGCGATGAACTTCAAGGACAAGGTCGTCATCGTCACCGGATCGGCCACCGGCATTGGCGCCGCATGCGTGCAACTGCTCGCCGCGCAGGGTGCGCGCGTGGTCGTCAACTACAGCCGCAACGCTGCCGCCGCCGAGGCCACCGCGCAAGCCTGTCGCGATGCTGGCGGCGAGGCCTTGCCGGTCAAGGCCGATGTGGCGCAGGACACTGATTGCCGCCGCCTGGCCCAGGCCGCGCTCGACGCCTGGGGCCGCATCGACGGCCTCGTCAACAACGCCGGCACGACGCGCTTCGTCGGCCTGCGCGACCTCGATGGCCTGAGCGCAAAAGACTTCCAGGACATCTACGCGGTGAACCTGATCGGCAGCTTCCAGATGGCGCGCGCCTGCGCCACCGCGCTGCGCGCGTCGCACGGTGCGATCGTCAACGTGTCTTCGATTTCCACCCACGACGGCACCGGCTCCAGCCTGGCCTATGCCTGCTCGAAAGGGGCGATCAACACGCTCACACTGGGCCTGGCCAAGGCACTCGGCCCCGAGGTGCGCGTCAACGCGGTGCTGCCGGGCTTGATCGACGCCTCATGGCTGCGTGATGGCCTGGGCGAGGCGTTGTTCGAGCAGGTCGCCGCGGGCTACAAGGCACAGTCGGCACTGCACGCCACGCTGACGCCCGAAGACGCTGCGCACAGCATCGTCGCGCTGCTCGCCCTGCCCAAGCTGACCGGACAATTGCTCACCGTCGATGCGGGCCGCCGCGTCGGCGCGGCGCCACCGTTCACAATGCCCAAGCCCGCCCAACCCTGAACCCGACCGAAGGAACAACGCGCCATGAAAGCCGTCCGCTGCAACGCCTGGGGCCTGCCCGAAACGCTGGTCGTCGAAGACATTCCCGCGCCGGTACCCAAGGCCGGCGAGGTGCTGCTCGACATCAACGCCGCGTCGGTCAACTTCCCCGACGTGCTGATGATCCAGAAGAAGTACCAGATCCAGCCCGAGCTGCCGTTCACGCCGGGCAGTGAAGTGGCAGGCACGGTGCGCGCGCTCGGCGAGGGCGTGACCAACGTGAAGCTCGGCGACCGCGTGATCGCCTTCGTCGGCCTGGGCGGTTTTGCCGAGCAGGTCGCAGCGCCAGCGGCCGGGCTCATTCCGATCCCGCCCGGCATCAGCGACGAGGTCGCGGCTTCGTTCACGTTGGTCTATGGCACCTCGCACCACGCGGTGCTCGACCGTGGCGAGCTGAAAGCCGGGCAGACCCTGCTCGTGCTCGGCGCGGCCGGTGGCGTGGGGCTGGCGGCAGTGGAGATCGGCAAGGCGATTGGCGCGCGCGTAATCGCCGCCGCGTCGAGCGACGAGAAGCTCGCCGTGTGCAAGGCGCATGGCGCTGATGCCTTGATCAACTACAGCACGCAAGACCTGCGCGCCGCGATCAAGGAAGCCACGGGCGGCAAAGGCCCGGACGTGATCTACGACCCGGTCGGCGGCGCCTACGCCGAGCCGGCGTTTCGCTCCATCGGCTGGCGCGGGCGCTACCTGGTGGTCGGCTTTGCCAATGGCGAGATTCCGAAGCTGCCGTTCAACCTGGCGCTGCTGAAGGGCGCGTCCATCGTCGGCGTGTTCTGGGGCGACTTCGCCAAGCGCGAGCCCAAGGCCAATGCCGCGGCGATGATGCAGATGATCGGCTGGATCCGCGAGGGCAAGCTGAACCCGCTGATCTCGGCACGCTATCCGTTGGCGCGCACCGTCGATGCGTTCAATGCGCTCGGCTCGCGCGCGGCCACCGGCAAGATCGTGATCGTGCCGTCGCTCGCCGGCTGAAGAACGCCAGCACCGGCGCGAAGCCCCAACTACGCTCTCGGCAGCGTCACCCCAACCTGCCCCTGGTACTTGCCGCCGCGGTCCTTGTACGAGGTTTCGCAGACCTCGTCGCTCTCGAAGAACAGCACCTGCGCGCAGCCTTCACCGGCGTAGATCTTGGCCGGCAGCGGCGTCGTGTTGCTGAACTCCAGCGTGACAAAACCTTCCCATTCGGGCTCGAACGGCGTCACGTTGACGATGATGCCGCAGCGCGCATAGGTGCTCTTGCCAAGGCAGATCGTCAGCACGTTGCGCGGGATGCGAAAGTACTCAAGCGTGCGCGCCAGCGCGAAGCTGTTCGGCGGGATGATGCAGCTGTCGCCATGGAAGTCGACAAAACTCTTCTCGTCGAAGTTCTTCGGGTCCACGACCGTGCTGTGGATGTTGGTGAAGACCTTGAACTCCGGCGCGCAGCGGATGTCGTAGCCGTAGCTGCTTGTGCCGTAGCTGATGATGCGGCGCCCGTCAGCGGCGTGGCGCACTTGCTGCGGCTCGAACGGCTCGATCATGCCGGTCTGCTCGGCCATGCGGCGGATCCATTTGTCGCTCTTGATGGTCATGCTGCTCTGCCCCTTGGTTTGCGGGGATTCTAGGGAAGGTTCCCATCCCGCTCGCGCGCTCGTCGGGTCATAGTGGCGCCAGGTCTGCCAAGGAGATGCCATGCGCAACGCCCAGCAACTGCTCACCCAGTACGCCGCCTACCACCGCGACCGGCGCAACATCGCGACCCACTTTGTCGGCGTGCCGCTGATCGTCTTCGGCGTCGGCGTGCTGCTGGCCGGCGTGCGCGTCGTCATCGACGACGTGCCGGTCACGGCCGCGTGGCTGGCCTTTGCGCTGGCCACGGCGTGGTACCTCAGCCGCGGGTTCGCAGTCGGCCTGGCCACCAGCGCCGGGGTCGGGCTGCTGATGCTGCTGGCGCACCCAGTGGCCGGTAGCAGCGTTGCGGCCTGGCTTGGCTGGGGCGTGGGCTCGTTTGCAGTCGGCTGGGTGATCCAGTTCGTTGGCCACTACTACGAAGGGCGCAAGCCGGCGTTCGTCGACGACCTGATCGGCCTGCTCGTCGGGCCGATGTTCGTTGTCGCCGAGTGGATGTTCATGCTCGGCTGGAACAAGCCGTTGCTGCAGGCGATCGAGGCCGAAGTCGGGCCGACGGTGCTGCGCGACCTGGCGCACCCCGCCTGATCAATCCCCCGCACTTGCAGCGCGCGCAGCGGCTTGCAGGCCGCTGCCGCTCGGCGGGCTTGCCGCATGCGGCTCGAAAGCCCCGCCTCGCCCCCTACCCTCTCCCCCGGGTACTGGGGAGAGGGAGTGATGCCCCTTCCCCCTCTCCCGCCTGCGGGAGAGGGTCGGGGTGAGGGCGGGGTGGCTCCGGCTCGGCGTCGAAACGCTCGAACCCGCTGTAGCAGAGGAAGTGCCGGTTCGTCGCCCGGCCGAACAGCGCCAGGCCCAGCCGCGTGGCGAGCTCGTGCCCCATCTGCGTGATGCCGCTGCGCGAGACGATCACCGGCACGCCCATCTGCGCCGACTTGATGACCATCTCGCTCGTCAGCCGGCCGGTGGTGTAGAAGATCTTGTCGCCGCCGCCCACCGCATTCATCCACATCCAGCCGGCGATGGTGTCGATCGCGTTGTGGCGGCCCACGTCCTCGACGAACATCAGCAAGCGGTCCTGGCAGAACAGCGCGCAGCCATGCACCGAGCCGGCCGACTTGTAGGTGCTCTCCTGCGTGCGCATGGCGTTGAGCAGGCCGTACAGCGTGGCCTGGCTGAGGCGGGCGGTGGGCTCGTCGGCGCGCGGCAGGCTGATCGAGGCCAGGTCGCTCATCAGGTCGCCGAAAACCGTGCCCTGCCCGCAGCCCGTGGTGACAACGCGCTTGGCTGTTTTCTCGTCGAAGCGCTCGATGCCGGCGCGCGTTTTCACGGCGGCCGCCTGCACCTCCCAATCGACCGTGATCGATTCGACGTCGGCCACCGAATCGACCAGGCGCTGGTTGCGCAGGTAGCCGAGCACCAGCAGCTCGGGCGCGGCGCCGAGCGTCATCAGCGTCACCAGTTCGCGCTTGTCGACGAAGACCGTCAGCGCGCGCTCGGCCGGAATCGAAATGCTGCGCCGGGCGCCGAATTCGTCCCGCACGCTCACTTCGCGCGTCAGCTCGGCGCGGGCGGTGCTCAGCCGGGGCAGCGATGTCATGGCGCAGCCCGGTCGGCGGCGCTCCGCCAACGCCGCGTCACCGCCGTTGTGCGAGCGCGGGCCAATCGTGCTGCGATACGCCGGCCGTTGTCTTGGCGAAGTATTCGTCGTAGCGGTGCACGAAGTCTTTGCTGCTGCCCAGCGGCAGGTGGCAGGCGCGGCATGCGGTGAGCGCATCGACCGCCTTCTCGCCGCTCGGCAACCAGGCGGCATAGATCCAGTTGCCGTTCTTCAGCCCCTCGGGCGCCGACGCACCCCAGCCTTCGTTCTTGCCCATCACGAAGACGCGCAGCAAGTCGCCCTTGACGAGCTTGCCATCGCTGCCCAGCACCGGGTTGCCGCTCGCATCGAGCTTGACCGAGAAATTCTCCATCACAAACACGGTGCCGTTCGGGAAGCCCTTGGCCGCCGTACCGGCCTTGGCGGCGGGGTTCATGTAGATCTCGCGGACCTGCTTCGCGTCGGGGCGCTGCACCGCCGAAAGGAATTTGGGCCAGGTCTTGTAGTTCGCCGGAACGGGCAATTCGCCGTCTTTGAGTTGCGCCACCGGCGCGGGAGGCTGGGGACTGGCGCAACCGATCAGCACCGCGGCCAACACGCTGAGCCCCACAACCTTGCGTCGAAACTGCATGACGGACTCCTGCTTCCATGGGCCAACAAACTGCAAACGAAGGCTGCCGGTTGGCTACTGGCAGCCAGCCCCCGTGGTAGCGCGGTGCGCTGCTTACGATTTCTTGGCGGGAACGGCGGCCGCCGAGGCGGCGGTCGGTGGCGCGACGGCCACGGGCGCAGCCGCTGCGGGCGCCGATGCCGCGCCCGGCGCGACGAAGGGGCCCGGGTCGGCGCATGGCGACGTTTCCACCGCAGGCTTCACGTCCTTGCCGACCTTCTTCATGTCGGCGTAATAGGTCGAAGCGACGCGGTCCTGGGCCTTGCACAACTGGAAGCCGGCGACCTTGTCGTTCCACGCCGTCTTGGCCGCCGCCTCGGCCGCCTTGGCCTTGGCTTCGTCAGACGGTGCCGGCAGCTTGGCGACGGCGGCGCTGCCCACGGCGGCGGCCAGGAGAACAAGTGCGCGGATTGCGATGCGAGCCATGGCCGGCCTCCTGCTGTGGTCAGTGGGATGCGGTCACGGGCGCCGCAGGCGGCAGCGCATCGGGCGTGCGCTGGGCCGGGATCTTGCCGGCCTTGATGTCCTGGTACCAGAGCGCGTGGTGCTCCCGGGCCCAACCTTCGTCCACCTGGCCCGTGCGCATGCCCTGGTAAGCGCCCTTCATGCCGAGGGTGCCGATGTAGATGTGGCCGAGGAACATCGCCATCATCAGCACCGTGGCCACTGCGTGGACCATGTTGGCGATCTGCATCGTGGCTCGCGAGTCGTCGATGCCGGGGACGATCTTGTCGAGCACCAGGCCCGAGCCCACCACCACCAGCCACAGCAGGAACACCCCGCCCCAGAAGACGAGCTTCTCGCCGGCGTTGAAGCGGTGCGACGGCACTTCCTCGCTGCCCAGGATGCCACCGCCCTTCATCAGCCAGTTCATGTCGCCGGCGCGCGGCAGGTTGTCGCGCACGAAGGTGACGAACACCACCACCAGCGAGACCGCGAACAGCGGCCCGGCAAAGTTGTGGGCGGTCTTCAGCGCGTACGTCAGCCAGCCGAACAGCGCGCCGCCGATCACCGGCAGCAGCACGAACTTGCCGAATGCCATCACCAGCCCCGAGACGGCGAGGATGCAGAACGTGATGGCGTTGGCCCAGTGCGCGGTGCGCTCGAAGTAGGTGAAGCGCTCGATCGTGCGGCCGGTGTCGGGCGCGTGCCCGCCCAGCGGCCCCTTGCGCCAGTAGAACAGGCCGATCGCCACCCCCACCAGCAGCAGCAGCGCGCCGCCGTAAGGAATGATCCAGTTGTTGCGCACCTGGCGCCAGGCCTCGCCGGCGGTGGCGTAGCGTGAACCGGGGTACTGGGCAAAGGCCTGGATCAGCGTGCCGGCTTCGGGCGTGGTGACGGTGGTGACGCCGGGCGCGTTGCCCGATTCGCGCACCCCGCGCCAGAACGGCGCGTTGTTGCCGGGCTGGGACGTGCCGCGCTGGGCGTTGGTTTCGTCGGGCTTGGGTTCAGCCTGAGCCACGAAGCCGGCCGGCGGGCCGGCCTTGGCTGCGGCGGGCTCGTCGGCGGCCCAGGCGGCCGCGCCAGCAAGTGCCAGCGCGCAGGCCAGGCCCGCCTGGCGCAGGGTTGAAGCAATCGTTGCGTGCATGGCTGCTCCTGCGCTGGGCCGGTTCAGTTCAGGCGAACGAACTCGTTCTGGTTCTGCGCCCGCTTCGTCATCTGGGCTTGCCAACTGGCCTGGTCGCCCGACTTCCAACCTGGCTCGACGAACGGGTTGGCCGCGGCGTCCCAGGCCGGTTGCAGCCCACGCCGCGAGGCGAGTTGATCGGAGGTCTGCGCGCGCTCGCCGCAACCGGCCAGCGTGACCGCGAGCAACAGCAGCACCGCAGCCGACGCGACCGGCCGCCTCACGACTTCTTCCCGCCGTTCGCAGCCGGCGCTGCCGACACCGCCGGTTTGCCATACGCCGTGCCCCAGCCCCAGACCTCGCTGCCCTTGCCGCGGTTGAGCACGCGGGTGCGCAGGATGTCGGCCACCACGTCGCCATCGCCGCCGAGCAAGGCCTTGGTCGAGCACATCTCGGCACAGGCCGGCAGCTTGCCTTCGGCGAGCCGGTTGCGGCCGTACTTCTCGAACTCGGCCTCGCTGCCGTTGGCCTCGGGGCCGCCGGCGCAGAAGGTGCATTTGTCCATCTTGCCGCGCAGACCGAAGGCGCCGTTGGTCGGGAACTGCGGCGCGCCGAACGGACAGGCGTAGCTGCAATAGCCGCAGCCGATGCAGATGTCCTTGTCGTGCAGCACCACGCCTTCTTCGGTGCGGTAGAAGCAGTCGACCGGGCAGACCGCCATGCACGGCGCGTCGCTGCAATGCATGCAGGCGACCGAGATGCTCTTCTCGCCCGGCACGCCGTCGTTCAAGGTGACCACGCGGCGCCGGTTGACGCCCCAGGGCACGTCGTTCTCGGCCTTGCAGGCGGTGACGCAGCCGTTGCACTCGATGCAGCGCTCGGCGTCGCAGATGAATTTCATTCTGGCCATATCAGGGGC
>JANOVJ010000473.1:0-3972 GCA_031417295.1 bacterium
CTGGTAGGTGCGCGCAATACCTCGGCGGGCGCGGTCTTGCGGCGGGAGGGCGGTGATGTCTTCGCCACGGAACACGACCTTGCCGCGCGTGGGTTCGATCTGGCCCGACAACATGCCGAACAGCGACGTCTTGCCGGCGCCATTGGGACCGATCACGCCGAGGATTTCGCCTTCGATCACGCCGAAGTTCACGTCGTTGGCGACGTGGATCGCGCCGAACGACTTGCTCAGGCCGGTGACTTCGAGGATGGTCGTCATCGGGCGGAGGCTGGCAGATGCGCGAAGGGCGCCGTTGTGTCGCGCACGCTTGAAGCGTGAACGGCCGGTGCTCGACTGAAACGCATGAATGCACGTGTCGGCCACCTTCTCGACGAAGCGCTCGGTCTGCCAACAGACGAACGGTCTGCGCTGGTGGTTGCGTTGCTGGACAGCCTGGAAGGCAGCGCAGACCCTGCGGTCTCGGAGGCGTGGCGCGAAGAACTGATCCGGCGCCGCAGTGCGTTGCGCGCCGGGACCGTTCTGACGGTGCCCTGGGCTGAAGCGAAGGCACGCCTGAGTTCCCTGTGACGACGTACGACCTTGTCCTGCTGCCCGAGGCAGAGGCTGAAGTCCGCCAAGCCTTCCTTTGGTACTTCGAGCGAAGCCCACTCCCCGCAGACGCCTTCCGAACCGAAGTGTTCGACGCCTTGGACGGCCTCACTACCAGCGCACGCATGTGGGCTGAAAACGAGGACGGCTTTCGCGGCCACGTGCTGCGACGCTATCCCTACACGGTCTGGTACGAGATCGTTGCGCAAACGGTGAACGTGCTCGCGCTTGCCCACCAAAGGCGACGACCCGGCTGCTGGCAAGTGCGCTGATACAGGCATGGTCGTTCGGGTCCGGCGTTTGGCCTACCGCTGCGCCGCCTGCGCCACCCACTGCGCCAGCGGGCTCTTCGCATCCTCGAACCCGAAGATCGCATCGAAGTGGTTGCGGCCCTCTTGCGGCATCCGCTTCGCGCGGTTGCCGGCCCCGGCCCAGGCATCGAGGTAGGTGTCCGACTGCCGTCGAAACTCATCCGGCTCGTTCGCGCCCCAGCTGATCAGCGCCGGCGTCCGGCACGGCCGCACATGGAACAGCGGCGAGTTGCGCTGGATCACGCCATCGTCCAACTGCAACTGCGGCTGCATGCCGCTGTAGCGCAACGGACGCAGGTCGAACAGGCCGCTCACCATCACCGCAGCCGCCAGCGGGTCGGCCGGCAACCCATAGTCGCCCGCCCAATCGGTTTGCAAACACATCGCCGTCAAGTGCCCGCCGGCCGAGTGCCCGCCCAGCACCACGCGCTCCGGGTCGCCACCGTGCTTCTCGATCCGCCGCAGCACCCAGGCCACGGCCGCGCGCGCCTGGCGGGTGATCTCGTCGATGCTCACCTTCGGGCACAGCGCGTAGTTGACGACCACGGTCGTGATGCCGAGGTCGTGCAGCCCGAGCGCGACGCACGAGAAATCCTTGCTAGACAGCATGCGCCAGTAGCCGCCGTGGATGAACACGAACACCGGCGCGTGGCGGTCGGCAGCCGGGAAAATGTCCAGTGTCTCGTCGCGCGTCGGGCCGTAGTGCATGTCGAGTTCGCAACGCAGGCGGTGCCGCGCGAGGCGGCTCTGGTCGGTGTAGTGGCGCGCGTAGACCATGAAGTCGGCCACCGATTTCTCGACGTCGTACTGCGCGTCGATCTGCGCCTGCGTCGTGAACTCGCGGTACAGCGCGTTGCTCATGCGGAGGGTGCCGGCCGTGCGTAGCTGCGGGTCAGCATTTCCCAGAAGTGGCCGTCAGGCTCGTTCCAGTAGATGTTGCCGAATTCCGCGCCGACCTGCCTGTCCACGGGCCCGAAAACCGTGCTGCGGTAGCCGATGCCGGCCGCCTCGACGCGGCCGAGAATGGCATCGAACTCAGGCTGCGAGACGCGAAAGCAGAAGTGGTGGATGGGAAACTTCTCGTCCGTCGATTGGAAGTCGAGCGTCAGGCCTTCGTTCACGTAGACCGCGGAGAACGGGCCTGCGCCACACTCCGCCCACGGCACGCCCAGCAGGCCGGCCAGCAGCTTCGCTGCCGAGCGCTGGTCGCGCGAAGGCACGATGGTGTGATCGAGTTGTATCGTCATGAGAAATACGTACAATAAAGCGTACAACTCTGGGGCTGAACGACCATGGATGCGATCACCTACAGCGCGGCGCGCGCCAACCTCGCAAGCACGATGGACCGGGTTTGCAACGACCACGAGGCCTTGATCATCACCCGCAATGGAGAGCAGTCTGTTGTCATGCTTTCGTTGGAAGACTTCAAGTCCCTGGAAGAGACGGCGTACCTGCTGCGCAGCCCGGCCAATGCCAAGCGGCTTCTGGCCGCCGTGGAGTCGCTCGCTAACGGAAAGGGCAAAGAACGAAAGCTCGCCCGGTGAAACTGATCTTCGCCGAGCAGGCCTGGGAAGACTATGTTCATTGGCAGCAGCAAGACAAGCGCATCGTTGAGCGAATCAACGAGCTCATCGAGGACACGATGCGCTCGCCGTTTGCGGGAATCGGAAAGCCGGAACCGCTAAAGCACGCGCTGGCCGGCTACTGGTCGAGGCGGATCACTGACGAGCATCGCATGGTCTACAAGCCGGAGAAGGATGCGCTGTCGCTCGCCCAACTCCGCTACCACTACTGAGTGCTCTCGGCGCTCTCCGTCTCACTGCTGATACAGCTTCATGTCCGCCGTCTTCTTCACCGACGGATAAACGGCGTTGTAGACGTTCTCCTTGACCAGCTTCTTCTTCGCCTCGTCATAGCGCCACTGTGCGCCGCCGAGCGGCTGCACCGAATAGTGCTGGGCGTTGAACTTGACCTGGCCGACCACGGTTTCCAGATCCGTCGTGTCCAGCGCCTTCAGCACCGCCGCGCGGTCCTTGCTGCCTGCGCGCTGGATGGCGTCGAGCAGCACGTCGTAGGCGGCGTCGTCATAGCCCAGCGGCGGGATGTACTGCTTGCCCGGGTTGGCCTTCTCGAACGCATCGACCAGTTGCTGCCCGTTGTAGCCGCCGAACTTGCTCTTGCCCGGGTAGGCGGGCGACCAGAAGTTCACGCTCAAGAGGTCGTAGCCGGCCTTGCCGAGCGCGTTCATCGGCTCGGGGTAGCCCGTGGCCTTGTCGATGATGTACATCTTGGGCTTGTAGCCGGCCTGCGCGGCCTGTTGCAGGAAGTTCTGCATGTCGGGCGGGGCCAGCACGCCGGTGACGACCTCGACCTTGTCGCGCTTGAACTGGTTGATCACCGAGGTGAAGTCGGGCAGGCCCTGCGCAAATCGGCCCGGGTCGGTCGGCTTCCAGCCCTCTTTCTTGAATGCCGGGTCGAACAGCGACGCGAACACCGTGCCATCGGGGTCGTTCGGGTAGAGGTAGCCGATGTTGCCGTTGAAGCCGCCCGGCAGCGCCTTGATCATGCCGATGTGGTTGGTCACGAGGTCGGGCACCGAGAAGAAGAAGTGGTACGTGTTCTTGTAGACCTTGGGCTTGCCGTCGGGCCCGTACAACCAGGCCTCGACCGGCGTGTTCACGGTGACGCACGGAATGTTGTTGCGCTCGCACAAGTCCGAAGGCGCGTTGGTGGTGTCGGGCGTGCCTTGCGCCATCAGGAAATCGACCTTGTCTTGCAGGATCGCGCGCGTTGCGGCGTCGGCCGAGCCGGCCACCGTGCTCTTGCTGTCGTAGATCTTGAATTCGATCTTGCACATCTCTTTGCCCACCTTCAGGCCACCGGCCTTGTTGATGGCACCCAGCTTGTTTTCATCGACCCAGGGCGTGTCTTTGCCCACATCGGCCAGTGGGCCGGTGACGGGCACGATGCGGGCAATCTTGATGGTGCAGGCCTGGGCCTGCGCGGCGCCGCTGGCGAGCGTGCCGGCGGCGGCCAGGGTGGCGAGTGCGAAGGTGGTTTTCAGTTTCATGGG
>JANOVJ010000474.1:0-2938 GCA_031417295.1 bacterium
TGCTGGCGCGAGTGATGCGCATAAGTCGGCCATGAGGGCATGTAGCTCTCATCGGCCTGGTTGCCCCAGATCGCCCAGTTCGGGCGCTCGCCACGCGCGAACAGTTCAAGGTAAGGCCCCGGACTGCAGCCTTGAATCAAGTCATACTGTTCATCCGGCTTGCGCGAGTGCTCGCGCTTGCGCGTGCGCATGATGTTGACTTGGGTTCGCCCCGGTTGCAGCGTCCGCGCGTTCTTGCCACGAACGCCAAACAAGAGCAGCTCGGTCACGTTCCGAAAGTAGAACCCGACGCCGCGCCCATCAGGGCCACCGTCCTTGCGAATCTTTTGCCAGACGATGTTGGACTTGTAGTTGAAGCCCCAGGCCTGCATCACCGCCAAACCCTCAGGCAGCAGCGCATTCGGAACCCACAAGTAGAGGTGCGACGTTTCCGCAGCGGCGGCGGCAACCGGCAATGCCTTGATGGTGTCTAGCGTCATCGTGCTGTAGTGCGAAAGACGCTTGTGCTCAGGTGCGATCTTCCCCGTTCGGTTCTGAAACTGCCAGGGAGGGTCGGCCAGAATCGTTTTGAACTTTCGCCGGTCAACGAAAGCGAGGAAATCTTCGGCTGCGTCAGTGGAGGTGGGGTTTGTCGTCATGACGCTTCATCGTATCCGAAGAACTGGATCTGTGTACAGTATTTTCGTGACCCACCAACTGCTGCCGTCTTTCGGCATTCGATGACATCCAGGCAGCTTGATACAACGGCGACGAGCCCTATCAACGCCGCGCCTGCACCTCGACCGCCCGCAAGTCCGCTGCCACCTTGTCGAGCACGCCATTCACATACTTGTGGCCGTCGGTGCCGCCAAAACTCTTGGCCAGTTCGACCGCCTCGTTGATCGCCACCCGGTACGGGATATCGATGCAGTGCTTCAGCTCATACGCCCCGATCAGCAGCACACCGTGTTCGATCGGCGAGAGCAGGCTGGTCTTGCGGTCCACGTGCTGCACCAGCACCGCGTCGAGGTCGGCGGCTTCGCGGATGCAGCCGTGCAGCAGCATGTCGAAATGCTTCTTGTCGCACTTGTCGAAGCCGTCCTGCTCGCGCATGTGGGCTTCGATCAACGCCGACTCCGAGCCCGAGATCAGCCACTCGTACAGCCCCTGCAACGCGATTTCGCGCGAGCGGCGGCGTGACGACTTCTGCGGCGGGCCCTTGCGTGGCAGCGGCTTGCCGCCAGCGGGCGCGGCGGCCGGGGCTTTGGGTTGCTCGGTTTCGGTCACGACAAGTCGTCCATCAGGTTGGCCATTTCCACCGCCACGCGGGCGGCGTCGCGGCCTTTCTCGTCGGCTCGGGCCCAGGCCTGCGCGTCGTTCTCGACGGTGAGGATGGCGTTGGCAATCGGGATGCCGTGGTCCAGCGCCACCCGCGTCACCCCGGCGCCGCTTTCATTGGCCACCAGCTCGAAGTGGTAGGTCTCGCCGCGCACGATGCAGCCGATCGCCACCAGCGCGTCGTAGCGCTCGCTCTCGGCCAGCGCGGCCAGTGCGATCGGCACTTCGAGCGCGCCCGGCACCGTCAGCTGCACGATGTGGTCGTCGGCCACGCCGAGCGTGCGCAACTCGGCGAGGCAGCTTTGCAGCAGTCGCGCGGTGACGGGTTCGTTGAAGCGGGCCTGCACGATCGCAATGTGCAGATCGTGCCCGTCCAGGTCAGGCGCCTGGCCCTTGTTCGCGTCTTGCATGGTGATGCGGGCTCGCGGTTCAGTCGGAGGCGCCGACGAAGCCGGTCACCTCAAGGCCGTAGCCAGTCATGCTCGGCATGCGGCGCGGGCTGCCCAGCACCTTCATCCGGCGCACACCCAGCTCACGCAAAATCTGCGCGCCGATGCCGTAGGTGCGCAGGTCCATCTGGCTGCGCGGTACGGCCACCTTGTCGCGCGGCGGCATCACCTGCGCCAGCAGCGCGGTGGCGCTTTCGCCGCAGTTCAGCAGCACCGCAACGCCGCAGCCGGCCTGCTGGATGGTGGCCAGCGCGCGCGTCAGCGGCCACGAATGGCCGCAGGTGCCGGTATCCAGAAGGTCGGTCACCGAGAGCGGCTCGTGCACGCGCACCAGCACAGCGTCTTTCTCGCTCCAGTGCCCGCGCGCGAGCGCCAGGTGCACGCCACCAGCGCGGTCGCGGAAGACGCTGCAATCGAACTCGCCCTGCGCCGTGGTGAGGCTGCGTTTGCCGACGCGTTCGATCAGCGTTTCGGTGTGGCTGCGGTGCTCGATCAGCGCCGCGATGGTGCCGATCTTGAGTTGGTGCTCGCGGGCGAAGACTTCCAGGTCGGGCAGGCGCGCCATCGTGCCGTCGTCCTTCATCACCTCGCAGATCACGGCCGCGGGCATCAGCCCGGCCATGGCCGCCAGGTCGCAACCGGCTTCGGTGTGACCGGCGCGCATCAGTACCCCGCCGTCGTGCGCCTGCAGCGGGAAGATGTGGCCCGGCTGCACCAGGTCGCTCGCCTTGGCCTCGCGCGCCACCGCGGCCTGCACCGTGCGCGCCCGGTCGGCGGCGGAGATGCCGGTGGTCACGCCGGTGGCGGCCTCGATCGAGATCGTGAAGGCGGTGCCGTGCTGGGTGCCGTTGCGCAATGTCATCGGCGGAAGCTGCAGCCGCTCGCAGCGCTCGCGCGTCAGCGTCAGGCAGATCAACCCGCGGCCGTAGCGGGCCATGAAGTTGATGGCCTCGGCCGAGGCATGTTCGGCCGCGATCACAAGGTCGCCTTCGTTCTCGCGGTCTTCCTCGTCGACGAGGATCACCATGCGGCCGGCGGCAAGCTCGGCAACGAGTTCGGCAACAGGGGCGATGGCCATCCGATGATTGTAGGTGGCGCCCTTCGTGGGGGTCGGACGGCACAATCCATCGCCCTCTCGCCTGCGCACCACCGAACCCGACCGCCATGACCCC
>JANOVJ010000475.1:0-7864 GCA_031417295.1 bacterium
GCCCTTTGATGTCGAGGCCTTCCGCGCTGGCCACCAGACGCCGATGTTCTTCGGCTCGGCGGTCAACAACTTCGGCGTGCGCGAAGTGCTCGATGCCTTGGTCGACCTGGCACCGCCGCCGGGCGAGCGCGCCGCCATCCAGCGCGTGGTGCAGCCCGACGAGCCCAAGTTCAGCGGCGTGGTCTTCAAGATCCAGGCCAACATGGACCCGGCGCACCGCGACCGGATCGCCTTTCTGCGTGTCGCTTCAGGCCACTTCGAGCGCGGCATGCGCTTGAAGGTCACGCGCTCGGGCAAGGAGTTGCGGCCCAACACCGTGGTGTCATTTCTCTCGCAACGCCGCGAACTGCTCGACGAGGCCTTTGCCGGCGACATCATCGGCATCCCGAACCACGGCGTGCTGCAGCTCGGCGACACGCTGACCGAAGGCGAGGCGCTGCAATTCACCGGCCTGCCGTTCTTCGCGCCGGAGATGTTCCGCAGCGTCGAAGTGGCCGACCCGCTGCGCACCAAGCAGTTGAAGGCCGGGCTGACGCAGCTCGGCGAAGAAGGCGCGATCCAGGTGTTCCGCCCGTTGGCCGGCTCGATGCTGTTGCTCGGCGCCGTGGGCCAACTGCAGTTCGAAGTGGTCGCGCACCGGCTGGAGCATGAATACGGGGTGAAGGCGCGCATCATGCCCAGCCGCTACCAGGTGGCGCGCTGGGTGACCTGCCCCGACGAGGACGGCGGCGCGAAGGAACTGCAACGCTTCATCGACGGCAACGCGCACCGCGTGGCCTACGACGCGGTCGACGCGCCGACGGTGCTGGTGGAGTACGCGCCCGAGCTGCGCGCGATCGAGGCCAACTGGCCGAAGATCAAATTCCACGCGCTGCGCGAACATGCGGGGCTGGTGTTCCAGCGGCAGATGGCGGGTTGACGCGAGAAGGCGGATGGTAATACATTGCGTATTATCTCAATCGCGATCTCAACCGCGATCTCAACCTCGCGAGGCCACATGACCGTCACTGTCAAGCTCGATGCCCTGCTCGAAGAGCAATTGCGCCAACGTGCCGCGGCCAGTGGCGCGACCGCCAGCGACGTGATCCGCCAGGCGCTGCTCGCCTACCTGAACGCGCCGGTCACCGCCGCAGCGCCCTCTGCCCACGCGCTGGGCGCCGATCTGTTCGGCCGCCATCGCGGCGCGCCCGAACTCGCCACGCGGCGCAAGGCGCTGCTTGCCGACGCATGGGCCGCCAAGCACCACGCGCGCCGGTAGCGCAGCCCGCCGCTGTGGCGGCGGCACGCGAGCCGTCGCCGCGCTACCGCGTGGCCCATGCCGGGCCGGTGCTCGTCGACAGCGGGCCGCTGATCGCGCTGTTCAACGCGGCCGACCATTGGCACGCCACCGTGCTGGCCTGGCTGGAGACCAATCCGGCGGCGTCGCTGCTCAGCACCTGGCCGGTGGCGACCGAAGTCTGCGCCCTGCTCGCCCGCCGCATCGCCAACGACTGCGCGCTCGACTTCCTGCGCTGGGCCCAGCGCGGCGGCATCGCGCTCGACGGCGCCGCGCCGGGCTCGCTGACCGAGGTGCTGCGCATCAGCGAACGTTTCGCCGATCTGCCGTTCGACCTGGCCGACGCGTCGATCGCCGAAGCCGCGTCGCGCCTGCGCATCCGCCATGTGCTGACGATCGACGCCGATTTCGATGTCTATCGCGACAAGGGCGGCAAGGCGTTGGTCAATGTGTTGCGATAGCCGGGCCGGCCGCGACGCTCAGCCCCTGCGCCGGCGCGCGGCGAAACCCACCGCGCCAAGGCCGGCCAGCATCGACCCCCGGGTGCCGGGCTCGGGCACTGCCGGTGCCGGATCCAGCCACTGCGCCTGCAAGTACACGCCGGAGAACTTGCCGCGGTCACCCGCCGTCAAGAAGGTCGCGCTCTCGGCGGTGAAGGTGTACCGGCCGAGCACAGTGGCTTGGTCGTGCGCGGCATCGCAGGAGGCGTCAGCCAGTGTCAGCGTCGCGTGCACACCGGGGTTTGGCGTTCCCGTGCGGGGCACGTCTCGCGTGAACTGCAAGCCGACATAGTCCACGTCAGCCAGGTTCCCGAAGATCGGCTGCGGCGTCACCGCCCCAGGATCGTGGGTGTAACCACGCTACCGACGCGCGTCAACTGCTCGAAGGCAAAGCTCGGCTGCCCGGTCTGGTAGTCGCTTCCGAAGCGCAACTGCAGCCGGTCCACGAAGTCTGGGCCACCCGTACCGTTGAGGCCGAAGATGATGGACTCGCCCGCCTTCGGCACGCTGCAGTTCCACGCCGCTTCGACCTCGAAGCCGGTATCGCGGCTGAGCAGGCCCAGCGCGGTACCGGGAACCACGCTGGGTTGAAGGGTGAGCGACCGGGTGTCAAACCCCGGTAGCGTGAGGTTGTTGGTGGTGATGGTGGCGGCGCCGTAGCGAAACTTGAGCCCTCCTAACCCGAACTGCGTGCCAGGGAAGTCCGGCGCCGCCCCGGTCCGCTAGGCGCCAGCGGTGAAGCCCGATGGATAGTGGCCACCGCCACTCGGAGGCTTGCCTGGCGCGGAGTACCTCATGCCGGTGTACGGGTCACCGTTGGCAAACCCATCTTCACCCTCGGCGCCGCCGCCGTCCTGCAAGTGGTTGTCGAGCTGGAAATAACGCAACTCGAATGCGGTGCGGCCGGCGTGCGTCGCCAGCGAGCCTGCCGTCAACAGGGCTGCCAGGGCCAGGCGCCCGATGCGATTGAAGTTCATGGAGTTCTCCCTTTTTGATGTGTTGACTCAGGCGTTGCGACGACGGGCCGTCGCGCCAACGGCGGCCAGCTGGGTCAGCATCAGCGCGCAGGTCGCGGGCTCGGGCACGGCGGCCGCATCACCATCGCGCACAACCATGGCGTACAGCGGATTGTTCGTGTAGGAGTGGCCCGTGTAGCCGCTTTCTGTGAGGAAGCCCGATGCAGTACCCGGGACGGGTGTGTAGTCAGTACTGAATCAGTAGGCATCGGCGCGCAAGTTTCCGGAAGCCGCCTGTGTTTGTCAGCTCACCCACCGAATTGCCCAACTCGACGTACCACAGGTGACTCATTTCACCGCCAAGGCACTTGGTTCCGAAGACGCACGACAGATCGCTGGTCGGGAGCCTCCGATCACCGTAGCCGCCGAAGCCAAAGCCTTCGGCCCAACTGATGGCGGGGTCCCAAGTCATGCGTCCGTTCACATTGGCATCGCATAGCCAAGTCATATCCAGATCGGTGTCATGGAACGCATCGATCACGCCGTTGCCGTTCAGATCGCGATCCTGCAACGCCGCCTGCGCCATCACCGACCCCGTTGTCAACACCGCAGCCGCGAGCAGCCGGCCCATGCCTTCGATCTTCATGGCCTACTCCGTGAGCAAAAGCTGCAAGATTGGGAGCGAGACCTCAGCGGCGACTTGCGCGGCTGTCTGCCCCGTTCTCCCAATAGCCAGGGCCGGTGAATTCCCTCTCACCAACTCTGTGGATGCCGCCATGGGCGCCTCTGCGAACTGCGGCCTCGCGCGGGCTCCGGCAGGCATTGCGAGCGCAGCCGGGCTAGCGCCACCGCATCGACACGACCCACGTCATACGATACGATGATCGATATGAACACCGTCACCCTTTCGCCCAAGTTCCAGGTCGTCATCCCGCTCGAGGTGCGCCGCCGCATGAAGCTCGCGCCGGGCATGAAGCTGCAGGTGCTCGAGTTCAACGGCGGCTTGCGCCTGATGCCGCTGAAGCCGCCGGCTGCGCTGCGCGGCATTGCGCGCGGCATCGGCGACACGCGCATTGAGCGCGAGCCGGACCGGCCGTTGTGACGCCGGCCACTTCGCCGCGCGAGCGCCGGCTGCCCTCTCGCAAGGCCGTCGCTGCAGCGGCGCCGGTTGCGCTCGACTCGTCGTGCTGGATGGAATACTTCGCCGACACGCCGCGCGCCGACCTGTTCGCTACCGTGATAGCCGAACCCGAGCAGCTCATCGTGCCAGTGCTAACGATCTACGAGGTCATGAAGAAGCTGGCGCGTGAGGCGGGCGATGAAATCGCCGCGGCCGCCCTTTCGCTGATGCAACGCGGGCGCGTGGTCGAGATCGACCTGAGCCTGGCGCTGGGGGCGGCTGTGAACGGCCTGCCCATGGCCGACAGCCTGATCTACGCCACCGCCCGGCGGCACGGCGCCGTGCTGTGGACGCAGGACGCGCACTTCGAAGGCTTGCCGGAGGTGAACTACTTCCCCAAGCCGTGAACGCCTGATACGCTGGCGCCGATTCGCACCGCCGGCATCGCGGCAGCCCCAACAACGACAACCTCGGAGCCGCGATGCTGGACAACGCGACCTTCGACACCCTGGTCGCGGGCTTCTACCGCGCCGCCACCGGCGAGATCGGTTGGGACAGCGCGCTTGATGGTTTGCAAGCCGCGTTCGGCGCACGCGCTGCGCTCCTGCAGACGGTCGATCTGGATAGCGGGCGCATGCTGGGCCTGCACAGCGGCAGGCCGAACTGGGCAACGCGTTGCTCACCTGCGTCCGCGACTTCCACCCGCTCGATCCGCGGCGCCAGATTGCCATGGGCCGGGAGCCAGAGCAACTCGGGCAATGGTTCCACTGCCACCAAGTGTTCGACGACGCTTTCGTCGCGAACGACCGCTTCTTCGAGCACTACCTTCCGGCGTACGGCACGCGCTACAACTCGAACGTGATCTTCGGGCTGGACGAGAACGTGATCACCGGCTTCATCCTCGAGCTGCCGGCGGCACACGGCGCGCTGAACGCCGACGAGCGCGAAGACGCACGCC
This sequence comes from bacterium, assembly GCA_031417295.1. Taxonomy (GTDB): domain Bacteria; phylum Pseudomonadota; class Gammaproteobacteria; order Burkholderiales; family Burkholderiaceae_C; genus CAIKUF01. The sequence goes on from JANOVJ010000475.1 coordinate 4,811, forward strand.
GCCTCGGCCTGCAAATGCGCGGGGCGCTACTGGCGCATGAGCGCGTGCGGCGCATGGCTTCGCAGGCCATTGCCGGCCACGGCCTGCTGCGGACCTTTCCCCACCCGATGTGGCTGCTCGACGACGGCCGCTATGTGCTCTTCGCCAGCGCGGCCGCGCAGGCCGAGCAGGCCAGCAAAGCGCGCCTGGCCTTGCGCAATGCCCGCCTCGTACTGCGGCGCGACGCCGCCGATCTGGCCTTGATCGAGCGCCTGCGCGGCCTGGCCGCGGCCGGCCACGGCGCAAGCACGGTGACCGACCTGCGGGCCAAAGCCTCTGACGCGCCGACCTGGCTGCGCCTGTCGCTGCTCGTGCCCGGCGCTGTGCTCGGCGCGTTCGGCGACCGGCCGCAGGTGCTGGCCACCTTGTTCGACCCGGCCCAGGTGCGCCCGCTCGACCCGTTCGCGCTCGCCAACATGTTCGGCCTCACGCCCACCGAAGCGAAGGTGGCCACCCGCCTCGGCGACGGCCTGACCGCCGAGGCCGTGGCCGCCGAGCACGGCACGGCGGCCCCGGCCGTGCGCACGCAGATCAGGCAGGTGATCTACAAGCTCGGCGCGCGGCGGCTGACCGACGTGGTGCGCTTGCTCCGCCAGGGCGACGTGCTGTGGTCGCAGGCCGGCACGCCGCGCGGGCTTGGCAATTGATGCGTCGGTGCGAGTTTGATGCTACGATGAGATGACAGCCCGTCACTTCGCCATGCGTTGCCATGCGCACCACCATCAACATCGCCGAAGACGCCCTGCTCGCCGCACGCCACCTGGCGCAGCGTGAGCGCATGCCGCTCGGCGACGCGGTCTCCGAGCTGGTGCGCCGTGGCGCGACCGGCGGAGGCAAGCGCGCGGCGGAGCGTCAGCATGCGCCCCTTCGCGGCCGGTTCGCACTGCTTCCCGCGCGCGACGAAGTCATCACGCCCCAGCACGTGCGCGAGTTGATGGAACGCGAAGGCATCTGAGGCGTGACGCCCCCCATGGCGCGGTCGTTGCTCGACGTCAATGTCTGGATTGCGCTGTTCGACGATGCACATCAGTTTTCCGAGCGCGCGAACGCCTTCGTCGAATCGCGCGGGGCCAAGATCGCGAGCTGCCCGCTGGTGGAGAACAGCGTCATCCGCGTCATGAGCCTGCCCAGCTACGGGCGCCGGGGCGGGCTGCCGATGCAGTTGGTACGCGAGCGGCTGCGCCAGGCTTGCGCGACGCTGGACCACGCCTTCTGGCCCGACGACATCTCGCTGCGCGACGACGAACGAGTCGACTTCTCCCGTGTCCAGGGCCACAACCAGATCACCGACCTGTACTTGCTCGCGCTCGCGGTGAAGAACAACGGCCGCCTCGTCACTTTCGACCAGTCGATCGCGCTGGCCAGCGTTCGCGGCGCGACGGCGCGGCATCTGCACTTGCTTTGACCTCTGCAACAGGAACCTCCATGCCCCGCCCCACACTCGAAGAAGCCCAGATCCACCCCGCCATCCGCGACAAGGTCGAGAACCTGCATGCCGACATCGTGCACAACGTGCGTTCGGCCGCGGCGTCGAACCCGGTGCTGGTGGTCGGCATGGCCGGCAACCCGCACTGCCGGCGCGCCCGCAAGGCGCTGGCCGCGGCCGAGGTGGCGCACCAGTACCTGGAGTACGGCAGCTACTTCAGCGAATGGCAGCCGCGCGGCGCGCTGAAGATGTGGACCGGCTGGCCCACTTTTCCGATGGTGTTCGTCAAGGGCGTGCTGGTGGGCGGCGCAGACAACCTGAACCGGCTCATCGCCAGCGGCGAGCTGCGGCGCCTGCTCGCCGACTGATCGAGGGTCTTTGCGCTGCGCGCGGCGCGGGGCCGACCCTAGAATGCCTCGGCATGACCGCCGCCAACCCGCTCCAGGCATGACCCACGGCTTGCGCCGCAGCGTCTGGGCCTGTCTGCTCGGCATCGGCCTGATGGCCCACGCGGCCCACGCGGCACTGGCGGCCACGCGACCTTCGGCACCGGCCGGAACACAGACCGCACCGGCCGGTGAATGGGCCCCCGCCTACGCCGCGTTCGGCGCGCCAAAGTACCCGCCCGGCTTCGACCACTTCGAGTACGTCAACCCGAACGCGCCTCGCGGCGGCACGCTGCGGCTGAAGAACCCCGACCGGCGGACGACATTCGACAAGTACAACCCGTTCACCACTCGCGGCAACTCGCCAGGCGGCCTCGTGATCCTGGCCTTCGAGACGCTGGCTGTGCTCAGCGCCGACGAGCCGCAGACGATGTACGGCCTGCTCGCCGAAGAAATGCTCGTTGCGCCCGACAAATCTGCGGTCACGTTTCGCCTGCACCCGAAAGCGCGCTTTGCCAACGGCGACCCGGTCACGGCGCAAGACGTGAAGCACAGCTTCGACATGCTCTCGGGCAAGCTCGCCTCGCCCACCTTCCGCTCGGCGTTCGAGGGCGTGGCCGGGGCCACGGTGCTCGACGCGCGGACGATCCGCTTCGACCTGACCGACCACAGCAACGACATGGTGTTCACCATCGGCACCGGGCTGTATGTTTTCTCGCGCAACTGGGCCCTTGGGCCGGACGGCAAGCCGAAGAAGTTCGACGAAATCGTGACCGAGCTGCCGATCACCAGCGGCCCCTACACCGTGGGCGCGATCGACCCGGGCCGGCGGATCGAGTTCAAGCGCAACCCCGACTACTGGGCGCGCGACTTGCCCGTACGGCGCGGCCAGTACAACTTCGACCGCATCGACTACCGCTACTACAAGGACGACACCATCGCCACCGAGGCCTTCAAGGCCGGTGAATACGACCTCGTGCGTGTCTACGGCGCCCGCACCTGGAACCGCCAGCACAAAGGCCCGAAGTGGGACGACGGGCGGATCGCCAAGGAGCTGTTCGAAACCGGCTTCGGCCAGCACTTGCAGGCCTACGACTTCAACCTGCGGCGGCCGATCTTTCAGGACATTCGGGTCCGCGAGGCGATTTCCCTGGCCTACGACTTCGACACCTGGAACAACCGCTTCAAGATGTACCGCCGCGC
>JANOVJ010000476.1:0-8775 GCA_031417295.1 bacterium
GTCGCACCCGCTCGATACGGCCCAGCCCGGCCTGCTGGCGCTGGTGGCTCGGTCCGGCGCACGGCACACCACTGCAGCGGCGCCGCCGCCCATGAGCCACCGCGCCTGCCTGGCGCGTGCGCAAGAGGTTCTCCTGGCGGTGCCCGCGCCTTCGCCCGGATCGAGCTTCCTGCCACAAGGCTTGCCTGCCGCTCTGGTGGGTTTCGGCCACTGAGGGCCGCGCCGCGGGCCCTGGCCCACCCCGCCTGCGCATGGCACAAAATGCCGATTCCTGCACGCAGCGGGAAACCTGCTGCTCTGGTACCGTTCTGCCCAAATCATCCCTTGGAGACTTCGCATGAGCGGATTGCAAGAACGCCTGCGTGCGCTGTCACCCGCCGAATTGAAGGGCATCCGCCGCGGCATCGAAAAGGAGAGCCTGCGTGCCCTGCCCGGTGGCGGTTTGGCCCTCACGCCGCACCCGGCCGGGCTCGGCTCGGCGCTGACGCACCCGCACATCACCACCGACTACAGCGAATCGCAGCTCGAGCTCATCACCGGCGTGCATGGCGACGTGGACGCCTGCATTGCCGAGTTGCGGCACGTGCACCAGGTGGTCTACCGCGAGATCGGCGACGAGATGCTGTGGGTCGGCAGCATGCCCTGTGGTCTGCCCACCGATGAAACCATTCCGATCGGCCGCTATGGCTCGTCGAACGTCGGCCGCGCGAAGAGCGTGTACCGCATGGGGCTGGGGCACCGCTACGGCCGGCGCATGCAGACGATCTCGGGCATCCACTACAACTGGTCGATGCCCGGCGTGACGACCGAGCAGTACTTCGGGCTGATCCGCAACTTCCGCCGCCATTCGTTCCTGCTGCTGTACCTCTTCGGCGCCTCGCCGGCGGTGTGTTCGAGCTTCGTCGATGGCCGCGAGCATGAACTGCAAACGCTCGCTGGCCACACGCTGTACCTGCCGCACGCCACCTCGCTGCGCATGGGCCGGCTCGGCTACCAGAGCGACGCGCAGGCGACGCTGGCCGTCAGCTACAACAGCCTCGAGAGCTACGGCCGCTCGCTGCAGGGCGCGCTGACGCAGCCCTACCCGCCGTACGAAGCGATCGGCATCCGCAACCCGGGCGGCGACTACAACCAGCTCGCGACCAGCCTGCTGCAAATCGAAAACGAGTTCTACGGCACGATCCGCCCGAAGCGGGTGATCTTTCCCGGCGAGCGCCCGCTGCACGCGCTGCGCGAGCGCGGCGTCGAATACGTCGAGGTGCGCTGCATGGACCTCGACCCGTTCCTGCCGGTCGGCATCGACGAGCCGACGATGCGCTTCATCGATGTGTTCCTGCTCCACTGCCTGCTGTCGGACAGCCGGCCCGACACGCCACAGGAAATCGCCGCGCTGGCACGCAACCAGCTCCGCGCGGCCGGGCGCGGGCGCGAGCCGGGGTTGATGCTCGAGCGCGGCGAGAGCGAAGTCGAACTTCGGGCCTGGGGGGCACAGATCGTGGCCGAGTGTGCTGGCGCCGCGGCCGCACTCGACGCCACGCACGGCGGCAGCCTTTACCGCGACGCGCTGGCGTCGGCCTCCGTGGTGCTGAACGACGCCGAACGCGCGCCCTCGGCGCGGGTGCTGGCGACCACGCTGAAAGACTTCGACGGTTCCTACGTCGCGTTCACCCGGGCCCAGTCGGTGCAGACCCAGAACCGGCTGCTCGGCATGCCATTCCCGCCCGCCCTGGCGGCACGCTTCGCGGCGCTGGCCGAGGCTTCGGTGGCCGAGCAGAAGCGCATCGAGGACGCCGACTCGATGCCGTTCGAGGTCTACCGCCAGGCCTACTTGTCGGCCGACCGCCTGGGCCTCTGACGGGACCGCCGCCGGCCCGAAGGCGGGGTCGGCGCCCGGTTATGCTCGGCGTCGCCCGCGCAGCAGCCCGCCGCCGGTCCTGCCGCCAGCGCCAACGCGCCCCCGAGGAGTCCATGAGTCACATCCACCGCTGGGCCCTGGCGGGCCTGCCAATCGCGCTCGCGCTCCCCCCCGGCCTGGCGCGGGCCGCCGCTGCGGCCAGCGCCGCCACCCCCGCCACCGGCGGCTTGATGCTGGCCGGCATCCCGGTCGACTTCCTGCTCTTCGCGCTGGTGCTGCTCGGGGTGGCCACGCTGCACCACCACACGCTGCAGGTCGCGCTCGTCGGCGCGGCCGCGATCTCGCTCTACCAGTGGCTGTTCACCGGGTTCAAGACCGGCGCCGGTGCGGCCGGGCTCGCCGCGCACTTCGGCCATGAGTGGGTCACGCTCGCGAACCTGCTGGGTTTGCTGCTCGGCTTCGCGCTGCTGGCCGACCACTTCGAGAAAAGCCGCGTTCCCGAGACCTTGCCGCACCTGCTGCCGGACGACTGGAAGGGCGGCTTCGTGCTGCTGGCCGGCGTGTTCGTGATGTCGGGCTTCCTCGACAACATCGCCGCGGCGATGATCGGCGGCACGATGGCCAAGGTGCTGTTCCGGCGCAAGGTGCACATCGGCTATCTGGCCGCCATCGTCGCCGCGTCGAACGCCGGCGGCGCGGGCAGCGTGGTCGGCGACACCACGACGACGATGATGTGGATCGCCGGCGCCAACCCGCTGGTGGTGCTCGAAGCCTACGTCGGCGGCGTCGTGGCGCTGCTGATCTTCGGCACCATCGCAGCCAAGCAGCAGCACGCCTACCAGCCGATCCAGCGCGACGACACGCCGGGCGTGCATGTCGAATACACCCGCCTGCTGGTGGTCGCCGTGATCCTCATCGCGGCGATTTCGGCCAACGTCTGGTTCAACCTCAATGACCCGAGCGTGCTCGACCGCTTTCCGGTCATCGGCACGGCCGTGATGCTGGCGATCCTGGCCACCGCGCCGCTGCGGGCGCCGCAGTGGAGCCTGCTGCCGGGGGCGTTCAAGGGCAGCATCTTCTTGCTCGCGTTGGTGTGGTGCGCGTCGCTGATGCCGGTGGACCGGTTGCCGGCGCCGTCTTGGCCCACCACCCTCGGCCTCGGCTTCCTCTCGGCGGTGTTCGACAACATCCCGCTCACCGCGCTGGCGATCCGCCAGGACGGGTTCGACTGGGGCTTCCTCGCCTTCTCGGTAGGCTTCGGCGGCTCGATGATGTGGTTCGGCTCGTCGGCTGGCGTCGCCTTGTCGGGCATGTACCCCGAGGCTCGCTCGGTCGTCGCGTGGCTCAAGGGCGGCTGGCACGTTGCGCTCGGCTTCGTCGCCGGCTACTTCGTGATGGTGGCCGTGCTCGGCTGGCACCCGCATCCGTTGAAGCAGATGCCGGCGTCAACAAGCAACGCAACGGCCGTCGCGCTGCACGCGCCGTAACCACCCGGCGCGCGGCAGCGCTTCGCGTCACACCGCGGCGAGCGTCTCCGCCACCGGCGCGGCCTGCACATGCACCGCCGGGGCGATCGCGGCCTGGCGCGCGGCGCGGATCATGTCGGCTGCTTTCTCGGCAATCATGATCGTCGGCGCGTTGGTGTTGCCGCTGATCAGGCGCGGCATGATCGAAGCATCGACCACGCGCAGCCCCTGCACGCCGTGCACGCGGAGTTCGGCGTCCACCACGTCCATTGCGCCCGGGCCCATGCGGCAACTGCCGGCGGGGTGGTATTCGGTGTCGGCGTTGTCGCGGATGAACTGCTCGATCTGGGCATCGCTTTGCGCCGCCGCCAGTTTCGGCAGTTCCTTGCCGCCAAGGGCCGCGAGCGCGGGTTGCGCCAGCACACGGCGCAGTTGCTTGAAGCCGCGCACCATGATGGCCATGTCTTCGCGCACGCCGAAGAAGTTGGGGTCGATCAGCGGCGCCGCAAACGGGTCGGCGCTGGCGAGCTTCACGCTGCCCCGGCTGGCCGGGCGCAGCAAGCACACGTGGCATGAGTAGCCGTGGCCAAACAGCGTCTTGCGGCCGTGGTCGGCCAGCTTGCCGATCACGAAGTGAAACTGCAAATCCGGCAGCGGCTCCTCGGGCCGGCTCTTGATGAAGCCGCCGGCCTCGGCGAAGTTGGTCGTCAACATGCCGCTGCGCTGGCGCCGCCACTCGAAGAGGCCCTTGATCGCCGCGATCGCGCCGCTCAGCGAGAGGCCGAAGGTGTCGGTCAGCTTTGGCGCATCGATCACCTGGACCACGTTGATGTGGTCGTGCAGGTTCGCGCCCACGCCGGGCAGGTCGTGCAGCGTGGCAATGCCGTGGCGCTGCAGCTCCGCGGCGGGGCCGATGCCCGACAGCATCAGCAGCTGCGGCGATTGCAAGGCGCCCGCGCTCAGCAAGACCTCGCGCGACGCCTTGAGCTGCTTCAGCTCGCCGCCCAAGCGCACCTCCACGCCCACCGCGCGCTTGCCTTCGAACAGGATGCGGGTGCTGTGCGCACCCGTCATCACCGTCAGGTTCGCACGGCCGAGGTTGGGCGTGAGGTAACCCTTGGCGGCGCTGAAGCGCTCGCCGTTCTTGTGCGTGACCTGGTACATGCCCACGCCTTCCTGCGTGGCACCGTTGAAGTCGGCGTTCAGCGGGAAGCCGGCCTGGTTCGCGGCCTTCACGAACAGCGGCCCGAAGCGGTTCGGGCTGCGCGGGTCCATCACGTTCAGCGGGCCACCGGTGGCGTGAAAGGGGTTGGCGCCGCGCTCGTTGTGTTCGGCCTTGCGGAAGTACGGCAGCACGTCGCGCCAGCCCCAACCGGGGTTGCCCTGCGCGGCCCAGTGTTCATAGTCTTCGCGCTGGCCGCGGATGTAGATCATCGCGTTGATCGAGCTCGACCCGCCCAGCACCTTGCCGCGCGGCTGGTACCCGAGGCGGCCGTTCAGGCCGGGCTGCGGCACCGTGTCGAAGGCCCAGTTGGCGTGGCCGTTCTGGGCCATCAGCACCAGCCCCGCCGGGCAGTGGATGAGCACGCTCTTGTCGGCCGGGCCGGCTTCGAGCAGACAGACCTTGACGCTCGGGTCTTCGCTCAGGCGCGACGCGAGGACGCAGCCGGCCGAGCCGGCGCCGATGATGATGTAGTCGAACATGAGGGCGATATTCCGTTGATGGGAAGGAGCGCGGGCCGCGCATGATGAAGGCGGCGCGGGGCAGGATGCGTGCCGGGCGCTCAGTATGGCCGATCGGCTTTTCGGGTTTTCCCGAGGTGGCCCGCCGTGGCTTGCAAGCTCAGGCCGCACCGGGCCGACTCACCCCATCGGCCCGGTGCCTGCCGGTCTACCATCGCCGCACCTTCTTTTTCACAGGGAGACTTCATGTTCAGTTGGGTCAAGCAGCTCGATCGTCACCTGCCGGTGCGCTACGCCGTGTGGTTGCTCTGCGGCGTGGGCATGCTGCTGGCCGCCTTCATCTGGGTCGTGGCAGGGTGGGGCGGCGGGCTCGCGCTGGGCTTCATGTTCCTGGTCGGGCTCGGTTTTCGCGACACCCGCCAGACCCGCCATGCGGTGCTGCGCAACTACCCGGTGATCGGCCACATCCGTTTCCTGCTCGAATTCATCCGGCCGGAGATGCGGCAGTACTTCATCGAGGGCGACAACGAGGCGGCGCCGTTCTCGCGCCACCAGCGTTCGCTGGTCTACCAGCGCGCCAAGGGCGACTCCGACAAGCGGCCCTTCGGCACCCACAGCGATGTCGGCGCGGTCGGCTACGAATGGATCAACCATTCGCTGCAACCGACCGAACTGGCGACGCACGACTTTCGGGTAACGATCGGTGCCGGTCGGGCACAGCCCTACAGCGCCAGCATCTTCAACATCTCCGCGATGAGCTTCGGCGCGCTCAGCGCCAACGCCATCCTGGCGCTGAACAGCGGCGCCCAGCGCGGCCACTTCGCGCACGACACCGGCGAGGGCTCGATCAGCCGCTACCACCGCGGCAATGACAAAGACGGCGGCGGCGACCTGATCTGGGAGATCGGCTCGGGCTACTTCGGCTGCCGCCACCCCGACGGCTCATTCAGCGAAGAGCGCTTCACCGAAAATGCGCTGCTGCCGCAGGTGAAGATGATCGAACTCAAGCTGAGCCAGGGCGCCAAGCCGGGCCACGGCGGGGTGCTGCCGGGGCCGAAGGTGACGCTCGAAATTGCCGCCGCGCGCGGCGTGCCGCCGTGGGTCGATTGCGTTTCGCCCGCCAGCCACGGCGCGTTCAGAACGCCGATCGAGATGATGCATTTCATCGAGCGGCTGCGAACCCTCTCGGGCGGCAAGCCGACCGGCTTCAAGCTCTGCATCGGCCACCCGTGGGAGTGGTTCGCCATCGCCAAGGCGATGCACGAGACCGGCATCACGCCCGACTTCATCGTTGTCGACGGCGCCGAGGGCGGCACCGGCGCGGCGCCGGTCGAGTTCACCGACCACGTCGGTGCGCCACTGCAGGAAGGGCTGCTGCTGGTGCACAACACCCTGGTCGGGCTGAACCTGCGCGACAAGGTCAAGCTCGGTTGCGCCGGCAAGGTGATCAGCGCGTTCGACATTGCCCGCATGCTGGCGCTCGGCGCCGACTGGTGCAACTCGGCGCGCGGCTTCATGTTCGCGCTCGGCTGCATCCAGTCGCAGAGCTGCCACACCGGCGCCTGCCCGACCGGCGTGGCGACGCAGGACGCGCACCGCGCCCGCGCGCTGGTGGTGCCGACCAAGGCCGATCGCGTCTACCACTTCCACCGCAGCACGCTGCTCGCGCTGAAGGAACTGGTGCAGGCTGCGGGCCTGGACGACCCGGGTCAGATCACCGCCTCGCACCTCGTGCGGCGCACGGCAGAGCACAGCGTGAAGCTGCTCGCGACGCTGCTGCCGTTCGTCAAGCCGGGTGAGCTGTTGCGCGGCGAGATGACGCAGCAGGTGTTTCGCATCTACTGGCCGATGGCGCAGGCGGGCAGTTTCGCGGTCGCTCAGTGACCGCGTCCCGGTGCGCCGGGCAGCTTTGAATCGCTGACGGTCGGGCGTTGAATCGGCGTTTGTGCGTGTCTTGAAGGTGCCGGAGATGGGTATCCTCGGTGCTTGAACCGACCACTGCGGCGACGGCTCTGCGCTGCCGCTGCCACCAGGAGAACCTCGATGACCGTGCTGGGCCAAATGATGCAGCAGCCGCTGCTGATCTCGTCGCTGATCGTCCATGCCGAGCGCCACCACGGCGAGCAGGAGATCGTCTCGCGCCGCGTCGAGGGCGACATCCACCGCGAGACCTTTCGCGAACTGGCGGCCCGCTCGCGCCGCGTCGCCAACGCATTGGCGGGCCTGGGCGTGAAGCCCGGCGAGCGCGTCGCCACGCTGGCCTGGAACGGCTACCGCCACATGGAGGTGTACTACGGCGTTTCTGGCTCGGGCGCGGTGCTGCACACGCTGAACCCGCGCCTGCACCCGGATCAGGTGGTCTACATCGCCGACCATGCCGAAGACCAGGTGCTGTTCTTCGACCTCACCTTCCTGCCCATCGTCGAGGCCATCGCCAGCCGGGTGAAGACGCTCAAGACCTTCGTCGCGATGACCGATCGCGCGCACATGCCGAAGGAAAGCAAGGTGTCAGGCCTGCTCTGCTACGAAGAGCTGCTGGAAGCCGCGTCGGCCGACTACGACTGGCCGAACTTCGACGAGAACGCCGCCTCGTCGCTGTGCTACACCTCGGGCACCACCGGCAACCCCAAGGGGGTGCTCTACAGCCACCGCTCGACGGTGCTGCACACCTATGCGGCGGCGCTGCCTGACGCGCTGAACTGCTCGGCCTGCGACGTGATCCTGCCGGTGGTGCCGATGTTCCACGTCAACGCCTGGGGCCTGCCGTATGCGGCGTGCATGGTGGGCGCCAAACTCGTTTTTCCCGGCCCGGGGCTCGACGGCAAGTCGCTCTACGAACTGTTCGAGACCGAGCGCGTCACGCTCTCGGCCGGCGTGCCCACGGTCTGGCAGGGGTTGCTGGCCTACGTGGAGGCGAACAAGCTCAAGTTCAGCACCATGAACCGCAGCGTGATCGGCGGCTCGGCCTGCCCGCCGGCGATGATCCGCAGCTTCAAGGAAGACTACGGCGTCGATGTGCTGCACGCCTGGGGCATGACCGAGATGAGCCCGCTCGGCACCGCCTGCACCTTCAAGCCGAAACACCTCGCCGGGACGCAGGACGAGCGCTTTGCGGTGATGGCCAAGCAGGGCCGAATCATCTATGGCGTGGACATGAAGATCGTGGGCGAAGACGGGCATGAGCTGCCCTGGGACGGCCAGGCCTCGGGCGACGTGCTGGTGCGCGGGCCGTGGATCGTTGCCAGCTATTTCCGCGACGAAGGCGGCGACCCGCTGGTGTATGCCGGCGACCAGGGCTGGTTCCCAACCGGCGACGTGGCCAAGATCGACGCCGACGGCTACATGCAGATCACCGACCGGAGCAAGGACGTGATCAAGTCCGGCGGCGAATGGATCGGTTCGATCGACCTCGAGAACATCGCGATGGCGCACCCGAAAGTGGCCATGGCGGCCTGCATCGCCGCGTTCCACCCGAAGTGGGACGAACGGCCGTTGCTGGTGGTGGTGAAGAAGCCCGGCGCGACGCTGACGCGCGAGCAGATGCTGGCGTTCTTCGAAGGCAAGATCGCCAAGTGGTGGACCCCCGACGACGTGGTCTTCGTCGATGACATCCCCCTGGGTGCCACTGGCAAGATCGACAAGAAGCTGATCCGCACTCGAATGGCTGGCTATGTGCTGCCCACCGCCACGGCCGCCGCAGCGGCTGGCGTGGCCCTGGCCGCGCCGCCCGAGCCGAAGATATACGCCCCAGAGCCGGCGGTACCCACCGAG
>JANOVJ010000477.1:0-2422 GCA_031417295.1 bacterium
TGTTGCTCGGCGGCACGAGTGCGGCTTCGTCTGGCTCGGGTACGGTCGTCGACGTTCGCGCCGATTCGGTCGTCTTTTCGCAAGGCGCAGAGACATTGAGCGTGCCCGATCTGGTGGCCGTGTCGACGAACCGCCTGACGGTGAAACAGGGCGCCCAGTTCGAGGCCGCGGCGGCTTCGCCCGTGTCGGGCGCGGCGCCGACCGCGTTTCTCGTGACCGGCGATGGCGCGGCCTTGCGCATTGCCGCAGCGCCCGGCGCGCAGGTGTTGCGCACCGGCAGCGAAGGAAAGGCCGGCCGTATCGCGATCGGCGCCGGATCTCGTCTCGAAGCGCCGGGCGGCAGCCTGCAGATCGACAGCAGCCGCACGACGTCGATCGGCCCGGGCGTCGCGCTGGCAGCCAGCGACATGGCGCTGGCAGCGCGGGTCATCCACGTCGGCGGCACGCCGGCAGCCGGTGCGCTTGCGTTGACGCCGGTGCTCAGCGCCCAGCTCGCCGAGGCCGAGCGATTGACGCTGCGCGCGTACCGCGTCATCGAGTTGGATGATGCGGCCCAACTGGGCTCGTCTGCGCTCGATCGCCTGACCCTCGACACGCCTCGTCTGGGCGTCAGCAACGCGGTCGCCCGGGGCGCCAGCGTGACGGCGGGCGAACTCGAACTCATCAACACCACCGGGTTGTCGGCCGGCGCGGGAGTCGTGGGCGGCGGCAAGCTCGCCCTCAACGCCAGCGCAGCCAGCGGTGGCAGCGGTCGGCTTGTCCTCGGTGACGGCGCCGTGGCCATCAGCGGCGCTGGGCGGGTCGACCTGAACGCCGAGCGCAACATTGCGCTGGCGGGCCAACACCAGTTGACCGTCTCCGGCGGGCTGACCCTGCGTTCAACCGCCGTGATTGCCGAAGTCGCGGGCGCCGACGCGACACTGCGCGTGGGTGGCGCGTTTCGCAATGAATTCGGGGCCGGCGCTGCGCCCGCAGCGTCCGCCGGGGGTGCGAGCCTCACGGTCCAGGCGACCCGGATCGAACAGGCCGGCGGTGTCGTGTTGCCGAGTGGGCAAGTCACGTTTCGAGGCCGCGACGGCGTTCGTTTTGTCGAAGGTTCGCGCACCGATGTGGCGGGAATCGGCAGCTCGATCGACGGCGTCTCTGTCGATCTGTCGGGTGGGAACATCGCCGCCACCAGCACGCTCGGCGACACGATCGTGGCTGAGGGGGCGCGCATCGACGTGTCCGGCATCGGCGGCGCCAATGGCGGCAGCCTGAGCCTGGCTGCGGCAAGCGGTGCCGTGCGTGTGAGCGGCGAACTAAGGGGCTCCGCAGGCGCAACGGCGCGCGAAGGGGCCAGCCTCGCGATCGACACAGGCTCCGTGTTCGACTTGAACGCTCTGGCTGCCCGGCTTGCCACACGGTCCGATGCGGTGGGCCAGGCGCACGTGTCGAACTTCGATGGTGGCTTCGCGCTTCGACAGCGCCAAGGCGATCTCAAAGTAGGCGCTTCGACAACGCTGAAAGCCCGCGAGATCTCGCTCACGGCCGATGCTGGCGCGATGCGGATCGGTGGCACGCTCGACGTTTCAGCGACCGATGGCGGACGCATCGAGTTGGCGGCCCGCGACGACCTGACGCTCGCCCGCACCGCTGTGCTGCAGGCGCGCGGCAATGCGGCCGACGGCGATGGCGGTCGCATTGCGCTGCAGTCGGCGCAAGGGCGGATCGAGCTTGGCGAGGCAAGCCGGATCGACCTCTCGGCTGGCGGTGCGGGTGGCGAGGGCGGCCAGCTTCTGCTGCGCGCGTCGCGGACGGGGGAGAGCAAGCGCCGCCCTGGCAACGTGGCGATCGCGCCGCTGCGCGGCCAGATCGATGGCGCAAGGCGCATCGACGTCGAAGCGGTGAAGGTCTATGACGGCATCGCCCGCATCGCCGACTTTGCCCTCGACGAAACGACCTTGGCGACGTCGACACTGCAGTCCGACGGCAGCCGCTTCGTGGGCGTCTTCGGCGAGCGGGCACGGGACATCGCAACCCGCCTCGCCAACGGCGATGCGGCTGTGCTGGCTGCGCTGCGCGTGCACGCGGGGGCAGAAGTCCGCTCCCAGGGCACCCTCAGCGTCGATACGGCAGGCGCCTGGGCGCTGCCCTCCGAGCACATGCTCGTCGGCTTGTACGGCGGGGACGCGACCCCTGTCGGAGACACCTCGCTGACACTGCGCGCCGCCGGCAACCTGATCGTTGCGCAAGGCATCTCCTCAGGCTTCGCAGGCTATCCCGCAACGCCCGACAGCGGCAACATACGGCTCGTCGCCGGCGCCGATCTCGCCAGCGCGGCCCTGGCCGCAACCGTTGTCGGCGGTCGAGGCGATGTGCGCATCGGCCGCAATCGGGGGCTCGACCGCCAGACGCAGATCAAGACCACCACCGGCGACGT
>JANOVJ010000478.1:0-4711 GCA_031417295.1 bacterium
CCAGCCGATGCCGGCGCATGCCAGCGGCCACAGGCTCGTCGGTCGACAGCGTGAGCCGGTTGGCGCAGTCGAAGCGAATGCGTCGAATCTGCCCGGTGCCGACGAAGCCGGGGTTGAGCGAGAAGCTCACCGCATGAACCACGTGCGCCGCGCCGTCGATCTCGCGCAGCGTGAACGCGCCGCCGTAGTTGAAGTAGCTCTCGAACGCAGCGCCCTGCTCCGCCAACGGCACGCGGCGGATGCTGGCGGCCGACAACGCGGCCCGGCTCGAACGGGCGATGCTGGCGCTCATCCAGCCGTCGCCGGTGTAGAGCAGCAGGCCGATCGCATCGGCGCCGAACGGCAGGCTGGGTTCACCGTCGCCATCGGTCGCCACCTGCCAACCCACCAAAGTCCAGGCACCTAGCAGGCGTTCGCGGACGGCCTCCAGATCGAGCATGGCGGGCAACTCCCTGGCACGGCGAGCGGGCCGCCAGCGCAGTGTAGACCGGCCCTGGGCGACAATGCGCGCCCTGCTCTCTGCTTGCCCATGAACGAGACCCCGCCAGCCCCACGCCCCATCCGCAGCTTCGTGCTCCGCGCCGGCCGTATGGGCAGCGGCCAGACCCGCGCGCTGCAGGAACTCGGCCCGCGTTTCGTGCTGCCCTACAACGCCGCGCCGCTGGCTTTCAGCGCGGTCTTCGGCCGCGTCGCGCCGGTGGTGCTGGAGATCGGCTTCGGCATGGGCGACGCCACGGCGGCGATCGCGCAGCAACTGCCCGGCACCGACTTTCTGGGCGTCGAGGTCCACCCACCCGGCGTGGGCGCCCTGCTGCGCCAGATCGGCGAGCGCGGGCTGACGAACCTGCGCATCGTGCAGCACGACGCCGTCGAGGTGCTGCGCGAGATGGTGCCTGCGGCCTCGCTGGCCGGCATCCACCTCTTCTTTCCCGACCCGTGGCACAAGAAGCGGCACCACAAGCGGCGGCTGATCCAGCCGCCATTCGTGGCCGCACTGGTGCGGCACCTGGCGCCGGGCGGCACGCTGCACTGCGCGACCGACTGGGAACCCTACGCGCAGCAGATGCTGGCGGTGCTGTCGGCCGAGCCGCTGCTCGTCAACACCGCGGAAAGCTACGCGCCGCGGCCCGACTACCGCCCGCTGACCAAGTTCGAGACACGCGGCCTGAAGCTGGGCCACGGCGTGTGGGACCTGGTCTTCACTCGGCCCAGCTGACCCAGCCTGTCCAGTCGGTGACGAGCACCACGATACCAAAGCCGATCCGGTACCAGGCGAACGGCACGAAGTCGTGCGTCGAGACATAGCGCACCAGCCAGCGCACGCACACCCAGGCACTGAGGAACGCAAACACGAGGCCGATCGCGAACAGCGGCACGTCGGCCACCGAGAGCAAATCGCGCTCCTTGATCAGGCTGTAAGCCCCGGCGCCAATGAGCGTTGGAATGGCGAGGAAAAAGGTGAACTCGGTCGCCGCCTTGCGGCTCAGCCCGAACAGCATGCCGCCAATGATGGTGGCGCCGGAGCGGCTGGTGCCGGGGACGAGCGCCACGCACTGCACCAGGCCGACCTTCAGCGCATCGAGCAGCGTCATGTCATCGACGCTGTGGACCCGAACCGGTGGCTGTTGGCGCCGCTCGACCCAGAGAATGACCAGGCCACCGAGGATGAAGGTGGTGGCCACGACCACCGGCGTGAACAGATGCGCCTTGATGACCTTGCCGAACAGCAGCCCGAGCACCACCGCGGGCAGGAACGCGATGAAGACGTTGAGCACGAAACGCCGCGACTGGCTGCTCGTGCCGAGCGTGGCCACGGTACCGCGCAACTTCGACCAGTAGATCAGCACGATGGCGAAGATGGCGCCGGTCTGGATCGCGATCTCGAACACCTTGACCTTGTCGCCGGTGAAACCGAGCAGCGAACCGGCAAGGATCAAATGGCCGGTGCTGGAGACCGGCAGGAACTCGGTCAGCCCCTCGACGATGCCCATGATCGCGGCCTTGACCCACAGTGCAATGTCCAAGCGCGTCTCTCCACAAGCAAAGGGCGCGATGATAGCGGGGCAGGCCTAGGCTGGCCGGGCGAAGAGCCGAAAACAGCCCGTTGCGCCTTCACACGGAAACGCTACGCGGTCTTGCCGTCAATGGCCGCGAGGTACAGCCGCGTGGTCCCTTCCGAGGGCGCGACGCCGAGACGCTTCGATAGAACCGCCTGGCATCGGTGGTAGGTTTTGACGGCGAGGCTTGCTTGTCCGTTTTGGGTGTGGCACCGAATGAGACCGCCGTAGAACGCTTCGACCAGATCGTCCACGCTGAGGCCGAGTTCATAGAACATCGCTGCCAGGTCTGGCTCGCGATTGTTCAGTGCGGCTTCACCGTTTCGGCACAACACCTTGATCAAACCGACGTGAATGCGTTCTCTCAGTTGCAACGCCCACGGTGCGTCGCTCTCCCCGTGCAAGAACTCGCCTCGATAGAGTTGCCTCAACTTCTCGCAGAGCACCCGAGGTTTGTCAGCCGCTTCAGGCAGCATGAGGCGGCCGAGTGCCCAGCAATCGACCCAGCACTGATTCGCGTCGAGCCCCAATATTCCGGCCTGACGTTTGATGCTGCCCGTGCCCACCAGTTTTCTCAGCCGCGACAGTGTGGTCGCCAACGCCTGCTCACCGGCACCACCTTCGGCGTCGGGCCAGAGCGCGTCGATGGCGCGCGACTCGGCGACATCCACACCGCCAAAGGCGATGATCACCTTCAGAAGGGCCAGCGGCGCGCGTTGCGCCTTGCCTTCGAACAAGACGGGTTCACCACGCACAAGAATCAGGAACCGCCCCAGTGTGTAGACCTTCACCGGTCGGGGCCAGTGATCGCTCTCGGCGGCGTCGGGAGGCGGGTCGAGGTTGCCCTTTTCGATCAGGTCGGTCGCATAGTCGATCTGCACTCCAAGCGCAAGAGCCTCACGGCAAACGATCGCCACGGCGCGGCGCGGCCAAAAGAAGAAGTGCCGAAAGCCATGGGCCTTTCCGGCCGACATGCACGAGGCCACGAGATCGGCGGCATCCTCGCCGCGGCGCAGGCGCATGTAAGCCTCGAGCAGGTCGGCCATCCAGCCAATCATCGGGTTGCCGGCCAACGCACCGAGCGCGCGTGCCTTGTCCAACTGTCTGAGCGCAGCGTCCTGCTCCCCGCAATCGAAGCTCACGATGGCCAGGCTGAGCCCGCCCACCGCGTTGAAGTGAGGCAGGCCCATCCGCTCGTTGAATCCCGCGCCGAGCCGGACATGGGCGAGCGCTTCGACGCAGTGGCCACTCAGCCAGCACGACCAGGCTTCGATCACGTGGTGAAGCCCCTGCTCCTCGTCGTCGGCGAGCTTCGCGACCGCAGCACGCTGGCGCGCATAGGTCTTGCCACGCGCCGCGTCGCCATGGCTCAGCGCCAGTGCGGCACCCTGGCCCAGAAGAATCTTGTCCCACAAGTGAATGCCCGAAGACTCGGCGATCGCGAGCGCCTTGTCGATCGCATCGAGGCCTCTCGCCACCTGGCCGACGTACAGCGAATAGGTCGATTCCGCAACCAGACCGACGAGTTCGACCAGCGGCGACATCGATACCCTTGCAGTCTCGAGTTCCAGCTTCCAGAGTTCTGCCTCGGCGGCCTGCAAGTCACCTTGCCAGATTCGACCGACGGTCAAATGGAGGCGCGAAAAGATGCGAAACATCGGATCGGGCACCACACCAGCCAGCACATCCAGCCGCTGACGCCATAGCGCCAGACCGGGGTGCTGCGGCTGCCGAAACGACAGCGCGACAAACATGCTGAACGTGACCCTGGCTTCAACGTCCGGTGACGGGTAGCTCGCGTCTGCCGCGAGCAGGCCGTCCAGGCGCTCGATCCACACATCGAGTTGCCGAAGGTTCGAATAGATTCGGAAGATGCAGTCGACGACGCCGGACCAAGCCAGCAACAGACCGCCACGGTCCGGCCTGCGTGAAAACAGATCGAAGGCCGCTTCGAGGCTGCGGCGGCCGGAGAACGGGTCGTGCAAGGCCCGGCTTGCGCCGAGCCAGTACAGCAGCCATGGATCGCCCGCAACGCGCTCGGGCGGAAACCTCGACAACCAGTTTTCCAGGGTCGCTTGCTGGCCCTGCAACATCAGGTTCGCAGCATGTGCCTGCACCAGGCGAGCAAGCTCATCCCACGCCTTCGCGTCGCCCCAGACTTCTGCGGCTTCCTCTGTCATCCCGCAAGACTGCAACACGGTCGCTGCCCTGTGACGCCTGGCCAGCACGTCACTCTGGGGAAGTTCCCTCTCGGCCAGGTCGATCAGGAAGCCTTGAAGCAAGGGATGCAGACGATAGGTTGGCAAGCCCTCCTCGGTGCGCGTTACCGACGTGAACAGGTTCTCTTCAGCCAACGCCGCCAGATCTTGCTCGGCCGAAGACGACCCCGTCAATTCGCCCACAAGCGCTGCGGGAATCTGGGGCACGAAGGCGAGGTCGAGCAGCTGTGATTGCAGTGCCTGCGGAAACTTTCGATAGACCTCCTGGCCGAGGTAGTCGAAGAGCAAAGCCCAGTCCGCGCCGTGCGTGACTTGCGCCGAAGCCGCAGCGCCTGACCCCAGCAGCAGCCGCAAACCTGCGGCCCAGCCGCCGCAACGATCGAGCCACGTTCTGGCAGCACGCTCGTCAAGGGTCAGGCCATGCATGGCTGCAAA
>JANOVJ010000479.1:0-20384 GCA_031417295.1 bacterium
CCAGCCCTACGCCGGCTTCCACGGCATGGTCTTCAGCGAGGAGAGCACCGACGGCGCCTTCCTGCTGCGCGCCCGCCGCGAAGGGCTGCGCGACTTCGGCGCCTGCATGAGCCCGCACACCGCGTGGCTGATGATGCAGGGAGGCGCCGTCGGTGCTCTCCTCGCTGAAGACCATGCCGTGGAAGCCGGCGTAGGGCTGGTTCAGTTCGGGGAAGCGGGAGGCCGTGCTCCAGTCGAAGCGCCCGCCGTCGAGCAGCACGCCGCCGACGACCGTGCCGTGGCCGCACAGGAACTTGGTCGACGAATGGAAGATCAGGTCGGCGCCGTGCGTGAAAGGCTGCATCAGCCACGGCGTGGTGAAGGTCGAATCGACCAGCAGCGGCACGCCCGCGCCGTGGGCGATGGCTGCCACGGTCGGGATGTCGAGCACGTCCAGCCCCGGGTTGCCCAGGGTCTCGCCGAACAGCAGCTTCGTGTTCGGCCGGATTGCTGCCCGCCAGCCGGCTATGTCGCCCGGCTTGACGAACGTGGTCTCGATGCCGAACCGCGCCAGCGTGTAGTGCAGCAGATTGTGCGAGCCGCCGTAGAGCGCACTCGAACTCACGATGTGCGAGCCGGCGCCGGCCAGCGTGACCAGGCCCAAGTGCAACGCCGCCTGCCCGCTGGCCGTGGCGATCGCGCCGACGCCGCCTTCGAGCGCCGCCATGCGCTCCTCGAACGCGGCATTGGTCGGGTTGCTGATGCGGCTGTACACATGCCCCGAGCGTTCGAGGTTGAACAGCGAGGCCGCGTGCTCGCTCGACTCGAACACGAACGAGGTCGTGAGGTAGATCGGCAGCGCGCGTGCGCCGGTGGCCGGGTCGGGCGCGGCGCCGGCATGCAGCGCCAGGGTGTCGAAGCCGGGGTCGGAATGGCCGGGCATGGTGTCTCCGCGGGGGCGGTTTGGGGCGTTCGCCCGGAGCCCCGAAACGGGGACGAGTGGCCGGCGCTTCGGGGCCGTTTTGGGGTCTGTCGGGCGACCCTGTGCGCAGCATTGTGTGCTATGTTGACCCGTATCCCACGCGACCCGGAGGCTTCCATGAAAGTCAGTGACATCCTTCTCGTCAAAGGCGGCACGCTGTTCACGGTGGCGCCCGATCAGCCCTTGGCCGAGGCCGTCGAAACCATGGCCGACCGCGACATCGGCTCGCTGGTGGTGATGCACCACGGCGAGCTTGCCGGCATCCTGACCTTCCGCGAGGTGATGCTGGCGATCGTGAAAAACGGCGGCAGCGTTGGCGCCACCAGTGTCGGCTCGGTGATGGACGACCACCCGCTCACCTGCACCCCCGACACCGAGATCGACGAAATCCGCCGCATGATGCTCGGCCGCCACGCCCGTTACACGCCGGTGATGAGCCAGAACATGCTGATGGGCGTGATCTCGTTCTACGACGTGGCCCGGGCGGTCGTCGAGTCGCAGGACTTCGAGAACCGCATGCTCAAGGCTTACATCCGCGACTGGCCGGTCGAAGAGGCGGACGACGAGAAGAGTTCGTCGAACTAAAATCGCTGCGTCCCTCGCATTTGCCACCGCCTGCGGGCGGTGGTTTGGTTTGTGCATCGGTCGCTGCGCGATCGAGCGCCGCCACTGAAGCGCAGAGCGCTTTGCTTCGATTGGAATGGCCCATGTCCGGCAGCACCCTCGGCACCCTGTTTCGCGTCACCAATTTCGGCGAAAGCCACGGCCCGGCCATCGGCTGCGTGATCGACGGCTGCCCGCCCGGCATGGCGCTCAGCGAAGCCGACATCCAGCCCGAACTCGACCGCCGCCGCCCGGGCACCAGCCGCCACGTCACGCAGCGCAACGAGCCCGACGCGGTCGAGATCCTCTCCGGCGTCTATGAGGGCCTGACCACCGGCACGCCGATCTGCCTGCTGATCCGCAACACCGACCAGCGCAGCAAGGACTACGGCAACATCCTCGACACCTTCCGCCCCGGCCACGCCGACTACACCTACCTGCGCAAGTACGGCCTGCGCGACCCGCGGGGCGGCGGCCGCGCCTCGGCGCGGATGACGGCGCCGATGGTCGGTGCCGGCGCGGTGGCGCGCAAGTGGCTGCGCGAACACCACGGCATCGGCTTCCGCGGCTGCATGACGGCCCTCGGCGAGATCGAGATTCCGTTCGAGGGCTGGGCGCACGTACCGAACAACCCGTTCTTCGCCGCCAACGCGAGCCTGATCGCCCACCTCGAAGACGCGATGGACGCACTGCGCAAGGCCGGCGACTCGGTCGGCGCGCGCATCCGCGTCGAGGCCACCAACGTGCCGCCGGGCCTCGGCGAGCCGCTCTACGACAAGCTCGACGCCGACATCGCCTACGCGATGATGGGCATCAACGCCGTCAAGGGCGTCGAGATCGGCGCCGGTTTCGCGAGCGTGGCCCAGCGCGGCAGCGTGCACGGCGACGAACTCACGCCCGAAGGCTTTCGCGGCAACAACGCCGGCGGCGTGCTCGGCGGCATCAGCAGCGGGCAGGACATCACCGTCAACATCGCGATCAAGCCGACCAGTTCGATCCGCACCCCGCGCGCGTCGATCGACCGTGCCGGCGCGCCCACCGTGGTCGAGACCTTCGGCCGCCACGACCCCTGCGTCGGCATCCGCGCCACGCCCATCGCGGAAGCGATGCTGGCGCTGGTGCTGATGGATCATGTGCTGCGCCACCGGGCGCAGTGCGGGGACGTGTCGCTCGCCATTCCGCCCATTGCAGCGCACGTGCCGGAGTGAATGGCCCCTTGAACTGCAACCGGGTTGTTTTCGTGCAGCCGGAAGCGGGGTCGCCGACTGCGTTCAGCCAAATCTTATTCACTCCGGCGGCGACCCCACTCCCGGCTGGTGTGGGTGTTGTCGACCCTTTGCGAATGCACGACGCGGCTGGCAAGGCCGTGCCCGGGTGCCCTGCGGAGTGAATAAGAATTGGCTGAACGGAGCAGGGCACCTGGGCATGGCCTTGCGCGTACGACCAGCCGGATTTTGGCCTGGCCCGCGCGGATGCCAGTGACCGACACCTCGCGCCGGGCCCTGTTCGCCTTCGGCACCGTTTCGTTCGCCTACTTCGCCTACGCCGGACTGTTCAGCACCTACTCGCCACTGTGGCTGCACAGCCTCGGCTTCAGCACGCTGGCGATCGGCACGCTGGCCTCGATGCAGAGCGCAACGCGGCTGTTCAGCCCCTACGCCTGGGGCTGGCTGGCCGACCACACCGGCGCGCGCACGCTGCTGCTGCGCTGGGCGGTCGGTCTCGCGCTGGGGTGCTCGTTCGGCTTCCTGCTGTGGCCGGGCTACGGCTGGATCGCCTTCGTCACGGTGGCGCTGTTCCTTTGCACCGCGGGCGTGATCCCGATCAACGAGGCCGCGCTCGCCCACCTCGTCAGCCGCGAGGGCGCGCTCGATGCCGGGCGCTACGGCAGAGTGCGCGTCTGGGGCTCGGTCGGCTTCATCCTCGCCGTCAGCAGCAGCGGCTTCGCGCTCCAATGGCTGGGCGTGGCCATGTTCCCGGCGTTCGTGATTGCCGTGCTCGGCGGCCTGCTCCTGGCGGTCTGGCGGCTGCCGTTGGCGCGCGAGCCGGCGCACAACGAACCCGACGCGGCCGGTGCGATGGCGGTGTTGCGCCAGCCGCCGGTCGCCTGGTTCTTCGCTGGCGTGTTCTTCACCGTGCTCGCGCACACCAGCCTCTATGCCTTCTTCTCGCTCTACCTCGACTCGCTCGGCTACAGCAAGGGCGCGGTCGGCCTGATGTGGGCGCTGGGCGTGGCGGTGGAAGTGGCCTGGTTCTGGTTCCAGGGCCGCTGGGTGCATCGGCTGTCGATGCACGGCTGGTTGCTGCTGGCAGCTGTCGTGTCGCTGCTGCGCTTTGCGGCGACGGCCTCGTTCGGGCATATCGCCTGGGTGCTGGTGCTGGCGCAGTGCGCCCACGCCATCACCTTCGCGGCCCAGCACACGGCCTGCATCGGCGTCATCAACCGCCACTTCCCGGGGCGCTTGCGCGGCCGCGGCCAGGCGCTGTACACGGTGCTCGGCTATGGTGCGTCGGGTGTGATCGGCGGCGTGGCCGGCGGGGCGCTGAGCCAGGCGTTCGGCTTCGCGGCAGTGTTCTGGGCCGCCAGCGGCGCCGCGGCGGTGGCGGCGCTGTGCTGTTGGCGGGCGCTGGTGCTGGAGCGTGAGCCCGCACACCAACCTCTTTGAAGGGTTTGACCGCATGAACGCCCGATCCCCCGCGTCGGATGGCGCCGAAGGCCCGCCCACGCTGGCCATCACCGACGCTGTGGCAACGATCCGGCTGCGCCGCCCATCGCAACGCAACAGCCTTCGCGACGAAGACCTGCACGCCTTGTTGGTGCACTTCGCGCAGGTGGACGCCGATCCGGCCATCCACGTCGTCGTCCTCGCGGCGCAGACCGGCGGCCCCGCCCGGCCGGTGTTCAGCGCCGGCTACCACGTCGGCGGGTTCGACAGCGGCGGGCACGACCCGCGGCTGTTCGAGCAGGTGCCCGACGCGCTCGAGCGCCTGCGGCCCGTCACGGTCTGCGCGCTGAACGGCAGTGTCTACGGCGGCGCGACCGACCTGGTGCTCGCCTGCGACCTGCGCATCGGCCTTCTCGGCACCGAGTTCCGCATGCCGGCCACCGCGCTCGGCCTGCACTACTACCCGAGCGGGCTGCGGCGCTACGTGTCGCGGCTGGGCCTGAACACGGCCAAGCGCGCCTTTCTCACCGCGCAGGCGCTGCCGATCGAGCAACTGCACGCGCTCGGCCTGTTCGAGTGCCTGACCGACAGCGCCGGCTTCGACGCCGCGCTGGCGGCGCTGGTGCAAACCGTGGCCGGCCTCGCACCGCTGGCGGTGCAGGCCACCAAGCGATCGCTCAACGAGATTGCCGCCGGCTGCTTCGATGAGCCGGCGCTGCGCGCGCGTGAAGCGCTCGCCGCCGCCAGCGCCGACTTCGCCGAAGGCCGCGCCGCCTTCGCTGGGCGCCGCCCGCCACGCTTCGTCGGTCGCTGACGCCGCGCGGACCTTTGCGCCTGAGGTCTCTCGGACGCAACGAACGCAAAGGACGCGAAGTTCGCAAAGGCAATCGTCCTGCAAAGGCTCTTCCTCGTGTCCTTTGCGATCCTTTGCGTTCTTTGCGTCCGTATGACTTGCCCATTGCGGCGCCGCTGCAGACGCCCCGCGCCGTTACCGCCGCGCGCATTTGAAGCGTCCGCTTTCAGACCCGCTGATTGGCGAACCATTCACTTGCCACAGAAGGTAAGCCGCTCGCCGAATGCCAACTATTGACGCTGACGGCCGCTGCCGAAGCTTCGATCATGCGACGCCGATGCAAGCACCCGAGGGGTCTCGCAGCGGTTTGTATCGAGACGTTTTGAAGCGGAGTTCGGCCGCACGCGGGTGTGAAGTTTTCCCGCCGTTCGTCGATATCCACCTGGGTTTGCGCCAGCCCGTTGCGGGCGGCGCCAGCCTCGACTTTCGGAGGAGCCATGTTGTTGAACTTCGGCACAGCGCACGCCAGCCCCCACCGGCCCCACCCCGGCCACCCCAGCACGGCGACGGCGCAGGGCCGCTGGGTCGCGCGCGATGAAGCGATCATGGGCACGGCGATCCATGTCGAACTGTGGAGCGACGAACCCGCGACCGCCGAAGCGGCGATCGACGCGGTGATGGCCGAGATGCACCGCATCGACCGAACGATGAGCCCGCACAAGCCCGACTCCGAGTTGTCGCGCATCAATCGCGACGCGGCCGCAGCGCCGGTACACCTCAGCGAAGAGATGGCTCGCCTCATTGCCCGGGCGAAAGAATTCTCAAGACTCTCCGGCGGCGCGTTCGACATCAGCTACGCCAGCGTCGGCCAGCTCTACGACTACCGCGCCGGCGTCCGGCCGAGCGACGCTGCCATCGCCTAGGCACGCGACGCAGTGGGCTACAGGAACCTGCTCCTCGACCCGGCCGCGCGCACCTTGCGCTTCGCCCGCGAAGGCATGCGCATCGACCTCGGCGGCTTCGCCAAGGGCCATGCGGTCGACAACGCGGCGGCGATCCTGCAAGGCCTCGGCATCGAACACGCGATCATCTCGGCCGGCGGCGACAGCCGTGTCCTGGGCGACCGCCGAGGCCGGCCCTGGACGGTGGCGATCCGTCACCCGCGCCGGCCCGCCGAGGTGGTGGCCGTGCTGCCGCTGGAAGACGTGTCGATCTCGACCTCGGGCGACTACGAGCGCTACTTCATTGGCGCTGATGGCGTGCGCTGCCACCACCTGCTCGACCCGCGCAGCGGCAAGTCGCCGAGCAGCGTTCACAGCGTCACCATCCTCTCCGCCGACGGGCTGACCAGCGAAGCCCTGTCGAAGAGCGTGTTCGTGCTCGGGCTCGACCTCGGCCTGGAACTCGTCGAATCGCAAGCTGGCGTCGATGCGGTCGTGATCGACGCGGCCGGGCAGTTGCACTACTCGTCGGGGTTGCTGCAAGGCAGCCTGCCGGCGGGCGCCAACAGCAAGACGCGCCAATGAAGCCCGCGGCACAAGGGGAGGCGACGATGAGCCACGGCACCCGATCGATTCCGGCACGGCGCACTGCTGCGGCAGGAGGCCTGGCCTGGGCGTTCGCCCTGGCGTTCGGCCTCGGCCTGGCCGGATGCGGCAGCGGCAGCGACAGTGCCACCAGCGGCAGCGATGCCGCGCCCAAGCCCACGGCGGCCGGCGACGTCGCGCTGGCCTATGTCAAGCGCGTCAACACGCTGGGCATGAACCCGACCGACGGCGCGCCCTCGGCGCCGGGCGGCGACCTGATGGTGCGCGAGAAGTCGTCGCCGAGCGCGCCCGAGCACAACCTCACGGCACAGTTCACCCAGGGCAAGGGCGACGCCTCCGACCCCGAGGTGTCCTACGACGGCAAGAAGATCGTCTTCGCGCTGCGCTGCCCGGCAACGAACACCTCGAAGGTCGGCGGCAAGCCGGCCTGTACCGGCCGCTGGAACATCTGGGAATACGACATGAGCGCGGGTGGCCTGACCGGCGGCACGTTCCGCCGCGTCACGGCTTCGACCGAGGACGACGATGTCGACCCGGCCTACCTGCCGGCCAACCGCGGCTTCGTGTTCTCGTCGAACCGGCAGACCAAATCGAAGACGCTGCAGGTGGCCGGCCAGACCTACTTCGGCCTCGACGAGTACGAGCGCGAGCGCGTGATCAACCTGCACACGATGGACGCCAGCGGCGCGAAGATCGAGCAGATCTCGTTCAACCAGAGCCACGACCGCAACCCGGTGGTGCGGCCCAACGGCGACATCATGTTCTCGCGCTGGGAACACGTCGGCCCGCGCAACCGCTTCGCGATCTTCCGCTCCAAGCCCGATGGCACCGACATGTTCGTGCTCTACGGCGCGCAAAGCCCCGGCAACAGTTTTCTGCACCCGCGCGACATGGACCCGGCGGGCAAGTACAAGGGCTTCGTCGCGTCGTCGCTGATGTCGCTCTCGCGCACGCAGGAGGGCGGCGCGCTGATGTTCATCGACGCCGCCCGCTACTCCGAGCACAACACCCCGGCCAACAGCACCGTGCCGGCCGAGGGCGGGCAGACGGCCGTCACTGCGCAGACGCTCAACATGGAGCGCGGCCTGTCGCTGTACGGCCGCATCACCTCGCCCTACCCGCTGTGGGACGGGACCAACCGCGTGCTGCTCTCGTACCGGCCGTGCGAGGTCACGCGCAGCAGCGTGGTGGTGGCCTGTGCCACGCTGACGCCTGAGGAAATCGAGCGCCTGAGCGACGACAACCGCTCGATGGCCGCAGAAGCCGCTGACACGGTGCAGGACAACGTGCCCCCGTCCTACGCCGTGTACATGTACGACCCGGGCCCGCAGACCTGGCTGATCGTCGCCGCACCGCCGCCGGGCTTCATGTACACCGACCCGGTCCCGATCCAGCCACACGCCGAGCCGAGCGCGACCGACCCGACCCTCGTCGATCCGGCGCTCGCCGCGCAGGGCCTGGCGCTGATCGAGGTGCGCAGCGTCTACGACACCGACGGCCTCGAACGCATGGGCGAGGGCATGCTCGCGGCGGTCGATCTGCCGCCGGGCTGCACGGTCGGCATCGCCAAGACCCGGCCGTCCGACACGCTGGACACCCGCGCCAGCGTGGCCGACCTGCTGCGGATCAAGAACCCGGCCGACGCCGCCTACGGCTGCGCCCCTGCGCGCTTCGTGCGGGCCACCCGCGCCGTCGCGCCGCCGTCGAGCACGATGGGCCTGCGCTCGGCGATCGGCGAGACCGAGTTCGAGCAGGTGCAGATCCTCGGCTACGCGCCGGTCGAACCCGATGGCTCGTTCAAGCTGCTGGTGCCGGCCGACGTGCCGCTCGCGTTCTCCATCCTCGACGCCAAGGGTCGCGGCATCCAGACCCACCTGAACTGGATCCAGGTCCGGCCGGGCGAACGCCGCACCTGCGACGGCTGCCACAGCCCGCGCCGCGGCGGCGCCATCAACTCGGGCGATGTGGTCAACACGATGC
The DNA here is from genome assembly GCA_031417295.1 of bacterium. Taxonomy (GTDB): domain Bacteria; phylum Pseudomonadota; class Gammaproteobacteria; order Burkholderiales; family Burkholderiaceae_C; genus CAIKUF01. The sequence continues at coordinate 8,551 of JANOVJ010000479.1, forward strand.
CGGCGGGGGTGCGCAGCAGCATGGTCAGTGCCCACCAGTCGGGCGAGACGATGGCCGCGCTGCGAACGCGGCTCGACCCGGCCACGCTCGCGCTGAGCCCCGACCTGAAGTACGACGACATCTGGGCCGACACCGCCAAGCCTGGCGTCAAGGCGCGGGCCTCGATCGCGATGCGCTACGCCGGCAACGCCAACCCGGCCGACGACCTGGTGACGGCCGCGCCGAGCAACGGGCTGATCAACTACCCCGACCACATCGCCCCGCTGTGGACGCGCAACCGCGGCGCCAACACCTGCACCGGCTGCCACGCCGATACCGCCAAGCTCGACCTGCGCGGCACGATTTCCGGCACCGGCAGGGTCACGTCGTACGAAGAGCTGCTGCTCGGCGACCCGGTCATCGACAAGACCACCGGCCTGCCGGTGACACGGCTCGACGAAGGCGTGCCGATGATCGTGCGCGGCGCGGCCCTGGTCGAGACGATGTCGGGCGGCGCGACCGGCATGGCGCGCAGCAGCCGCCTCACCGAAATCCTGTTCGGCGAAACGCTGAAGGCGGGCGACGAAGCGCGCGTCACGCACCCGAACCCACCGGCCACCGCGCCGAACCACGCGCTGATGCTGAACGCGGCCGAGAAGCGCCTCGTGACCGAGTGGATGGACCTCGGCGGGCAGTACGTCAACAACCCGTTCGACGGCGGCGTGCGCGCCGTCACCACGCTCAGCCAGGAGACGTTTGAAGCGAAGGTGCTGCCGATCCTGAGCGCGACCTGCGCCTCGGGTTGCCACCTGGCCATCGGCAGCAAGGCCACGCCGGCCGGCACCGCGTTCCGGCAGAACCGCTTCGTGCTCACCGGCAGCGCCGAGGGCGACTACAACGTGACCCTGTCGATGATCTCCGACACCTGCAACGCGGGCTCGAACTACCTGCTGAGCCGGCCGTCGAAAGTGCCGCATCCGGCCGGTGCGACCGCCCAGCGCACGGCCGTGTTGCCCGCCGCGAGCGCGAACTACAAAGCGATCGCCAGCTGGATCACCACCGGGTGCCCGAAGCCATGACGACGCTCAAGCGCACATCGGCATCGTCCCTGCTCGCCTTCGTGCTGGCTGCCTGTGGTGGCGGCGGCGACAACCCGCTCGACAACCCGGCCGACATCGGCAACCCGCTCGAAGTGACGGGCCAGAAGCTGTCGTTCGCGTACTTCCAGAAGTGCATCAACCCGATCCTGCTCGCGCAATTGCAGATCAACCGCAACGGCGCGCTGTCGACCAACACCTGCGCCGGCTCGGGCTGCCACGACCACACCACGGGAACCGGCGGCGCGCTGCGCGTCGTCGCCGCGGCGCAGGCCGTGGACCTGACCGACCCGGTCAACACCGCCGAGGTGATCCGCGCCAGCGACATGTACAAGAACTTCTACTCGGCGCAGGGCTCGGTCGTGATCGGCTCGGCCCCGCAGAGCCGCCTGCTCGCCAAGCCGCTGTTGCTCAACGTGCTGCACGGCGGCGGGCTGATCTTCGACAGCGCGCAGGACCCGAACGCCCAACTGATCGAGTACTGGATCACCCACCCCGCGCCGCAAGGCAGCGACGAGTTCAGCGCCTCCAGCGACGGCCTGTTCACGCCGCCCGACCCGGTGGCCGGAAAGTGCAACACCCCCCCATGATCCAGCAACGCGACGCCGAGGAGTTCGACTGGGGCCGCGTGCGCACGTACACGATCGTGCTGCTGTGCCTGACGGTCTTCGCACTGGTGGCACTCGGTTTCTCGATGCCGGCCCATGCGGCCGACGGGGCAGCGACGGCGACCGCCGCGCCCGCCGAGACCGTGGCCGAAGAGCGCGTTCAGGTGACCGACCCGTACATCGAGTTGCGCACCGGCCCGGGCCGCGGCTACCCGGTCTTCTTCGTCGCCGCGAAGGGCGAATCGATCGCCATCGAGCTGCGCCACACCGACTGGTTCAAGGTCCGCACCGCAGGCGGCAAGCTCGGCTGGGTCGAGCGCAAGCAGCTCGAAACCACGCTCACCGCAGCCGGCGGCACCAAGACCTTTCGCGACCTGGCGGTGGACGACTACCTGCGGCGGCGCGTGGACCTCGGCGCGGCCTGGGGCATCTTCAACGCCGAGCCGATGCTGAAGGTCTGGACCGGCTACAAGATGAGCGACACGCTCAGCGCCGAGCTGGCGGTGGGGCAGGTCCAGGGCACCTACTCAGGCACCAACTTCTGGCAGATCAACGTGCTGGCCGAGCCGTGGTCGGACAAGCGCTTCTCGCCGTTCTTCGGCATCGGCGTCGGCCGCTTCAGCAACTTCCCGAACCTGAGCCTCGTGGATGCGGTGCCGACCAACGCCAACCTCGCCAACGCGACGCTGGGCGCGCGCTACTACCTGACCGATCGCTTCCTCGTCCGCCTCGACTACACGCTCTACACCGTGTTCCTTTCCGACAAGAACACCAGCGAGTACTCGGCGTTCACGGCCGGGCTTTCGTTCTTCTTCTAGTGGCCGATAAACGAGCCATGCGCACACACACTCATCCCCTCTTGCCGGCGTTCGCCGCTGTCGCTGTTGCGGCCTTGGCCACCGCGTTCCTGGCCGCTGCGCCGATCGCGGCTCATGCGCAGGCCGCCGCCAAGCCGGCCAGCGACCAGGTCGTCGTGCCCGAGGTCGACCGGCGTGACCTGAAGCTGCCGCGCTACCCGTCGAACGACTTCGCGCTCGGCGCGTTCGTGGGCACGTATGCCACCCAGAACTTCGGCGCCAGCCTGGTCTACGGGGTGCGGCTCGGCTACGCGATCACCGAAGACTTCTTCGTCGAAGGCGCCTACGCGCAGACCAACGTGAGCGACGAAACCTTCCGCCAGATCCTGCCCGGCGGCGTGTTCGGCAAAGAGAAGGAAAAGCTCTCGTACTACAACCTCGCCGCGGGCTACAACGTGCTGCCGGGCGAGGTGTTCATTGGCGCCAACCGGGCGCTGGCCTCGGCGTTCTACCTGCTCGGCGGCCTGGGCAGCACCAACTTCAACGACCAGCAGCGCCAGACCATCGTGCTCGGCGTCGGCGCGCGCGTGTTCATGAAAGACTCGTTCGCGTTCCAGGTTGACATGCGCGACTACATCTTCTCGCTCGACCTGCTCGGCAAGTCGCAGAGCACGCAGAACCTCGAGCTGACGGCCGGGTTCAGCTTCTACTTCTGAAGGGCTTGCGCATGAACCGGAGCAAGCCCCTTCGCCGCACCGCACGCGGACTGATGTTCGCGGCCGCTGTGCTTGGCGCTGCCCTGACTGCCAGTGCGGCGGCCATCCAGCCCTCGGCCATCGCACCCGATTTCACGCTGCGCAGCGTGGGCGGGCCCAACCTGCGCCTGCAGGAGCAGCGCGGCCGGGTCGTGCTGGTGAACTTCTGGGCCACCTGGTGCGCGCCGTGCCGGCAGGAAATGCCGCACCTGAACAAGCTCTACGACAAGTACCGCAGCTCGGGCCTGGTGCTGCTCGGCGTGAACATCGACGACGACGCCCGCACCGCCACCGACCTGGCTGCCAAGCTCGGCTTGAAGTTCCCGGTGCTGCTCGACACCGACAAGACGGTGAGCCGGCTCTACGAGATGGGCGCGATGCCCTCGACCGTGCTGATCGACCGCGAGGGCCGCGTGCGCTATCTGCACCGGGGCTACCGCGACGGCTACGAAGTCACCTACGACGAACAGATCCGAGCGCTGCTGAAGGAATGAAGAACACCATGCTTCGACCCCTCCTCGCCGCTGCGGCATTGCTGGCAACTGCGCTGCTCGGCGGCTGCGCCATCGAGCCCTGGGTCAAGCCCTACGAGCGCGAGCGGCTGGCCGACCCGATCATGAACTTGCAGCGCAGTACCCTGGTCGGGCAGCAGCGCGAGCATGTGTACGACGTGCGCGAAGGCGCGCGCGGCGCGACCGGCGTGCAGGGCAGCGGCTGTGGCTGCAACTAGGGTTTCGCCGCTGCGGCGCCGCTGCGCCGGCCTGCTCGGCGGCCTGCTCGCCGCCACTGGCGCGCGCGGCGTGGCGCTGCCCGAAGACATCGCCGAGGCGATGGCCCATGTCTACAACGGCGGCGGTGTCACTGCGTCGGGCCCGGCGGTGCTGGTGCGAAAGAGCATCGCCGACAAGGTCTCGCTCACCGGCCTGGGCTATGTCGACATCGTCAGCAACGCCTCGATCGATGTGGTGACGACGGCCAGCCCGTTCAAGGAAACGCGCACCGCGCTCGGCCTGGGCGTGAACTATGCCGAGCGCGACACGCTGATGACGCTGGTGTTGGCGCGCAGCAAGGAACCCGACTACACCGCAGACAGCGTCAACGTCGATCTGGCGCAAGACGTGTTCGGCGGCATGACAACGGTGAGTCTGGGCTTCACCCGTGGCGCCGACCAGGTCAGCAAGCACAACGACGCGAGCTTTCACGAAACCGCAACCCATTGGCGCTACCGCCTGGGTGCAACGCAGATCCTGTCGCCGAACTGGCTGATGACGGCCAACGCGGAAGTGATGTCCGACGAGGGCTACCTGGGCAGCCCGTACCGCGTCGCGCTGGTGTTCGGCGCGGCGGTGCCCGAGCGGGTGCCGAGCACAAGATCGAGCCGGGCGGTCCAGTTGCGCGCCATCGGCGACCTGGGCGAGCGCAACGTGGTGCGAGGGACCTACCGCTACTTCTGGGACAACTGGGGCATCAGCGCCCACACCGCCGAGCTGGGCTATGGCCGCTACTTTGGCGACAACTGGCTCGGCGATGTTTTCGTGCGCTACCACGCGCAACAGGGCGCCACGTTCTTCAGCAACAACGCCACGGCCGACACCGCTTACGTCACGCGCAACCGCCAGCTCAGTACCTTCAACGACGCGGCGCTGGGCAGCAGTGTCAGCTACACCGCGGCGAAGGTACCCGGCAGCTACGCGGTCACGTTGAACGGCGGCGTCGAACTGGTGCGCTTCAACTACAGCGAGTTCACCGACATCCGCAGCGGCAAGCTGTATTCGTTCGACGCCGTGCTCGGGCAGTTGTGGGTCTCGGTCACGTTTTGATGATGAGAAGGCAGGTCGGTATGCGTGTTCGTCGTTGCAGTGTGTTGATGCTTCTGGCCGGCCTCGCGGCCCTGCCGCTCGCCCACGCCGCGGATACGCCGCTGCCGACGCTGGCGAACGCGGTGCCGCCGGGGGGTTCGGCTGCGGCGCCCGCCAAACCGGGGCCGGCTGCGAGCCTCGACACCCGCATCCAGGACACCAAGGGCGACGTGATCCGCCTCAACCGCGACCTGCTGGTGCTGGAGGAGGAACTGCTGTTCCCGGCCAACACCCAGGTGGCGCTGTTCGTCTCGATGGACGTGGGCAAGCTGTTCGCGCTCGACTCGGTGCAGGTCAAGCTCGACGACAAGGTGGTCGCGAGCTACCTCTACACGCCGGGCGAAGTCGAAGCGCTGCACCGTGGCGGTGTGCAGCGGCTCTACCTCGGCAACCTGCGCGCGGGCGAGCATTCGCTGGTCGCGTTCTTCACCGGCAAGGGCCCGCACGACCGCGACTACAAACGCGGCGCGACGATCAAGATCGACAAGGGCACCGACGCCAAGTACATCGAACTCCAGATCAAGGATTCGAGCGGCAAGTTGCAGCCCGAGTTCGATGTCAAGGTCTGGCAATAGCGGCTCGCCCATGGCCAGCCCCTGCACATTTCGCAACCGTTGGCGGCGCCTGCTCGGCGCTGCCGCGAGGGCGACGGCGGCTGCGGCATGGATGTCGTTCGCTGCCGTGGCCAGCGCGGCCGAAGAGCCTCCGCACGCGGTGCTCGACCCGCACTACGGCGACGGCCTGTTTCACTTCTACCAGGCGCAGTACTTCGAGGCCATCACCGGCCTGATGGTGTCGCAGCACTTCAAGCGCGTCGCGCAACATGCCGACGAGGCCGAGCTGCTGCGCGGCGGCATGCTGCTGTCGTACGGCCTGCACCGCGAGGCGGGCGAGGTGTTTGCGCAGCTGATCGACAAGGGCGCGAAGCCGGCGGTGCGCGACCGGGCCTGGTTCTACCTCGCCAAGATCCGCTACCAGCGCGGTTTGCTGGCCGACGCCAGCGAGGCGATGGGCCGGATCGGCAACAAGCTGCCGCCGGAGCTCGAAGAAGAGCGCGGCCTGCTGCAAGCCAACATCCTGCTGGCGCAAGCCAACTATGCGGGCGCCTCGAAGCTGCTGTCCGCCATGACCGTGAGCACAGGCGCCAGCCCGTACGCGCGCTACAACCTGGGCGTGGCCTTGATCCGCAGTGGCGATCCGACCCAGGGCAGCGCGCTGCTCGATGAACTCGGCCGTGCCAGCGCCCCCGACGAAGAACTGCGCAGCCTGCGCGACCAGGCCAATGTGGCGCTCGGCTTTGCGGCCTTGCAGGCCAGGCAACCCGCGGACGCGCGCAAGGCGCTGGAGCGCGTGCGCCTGAACGGCATGCATTCGAACAAGGCGCTGCTCGGCTTTGGCTGGGCGGCGGCCGAGCTGAAGAACAACCGGCAGGCGCTGGTGCCGTGGACCGAACTCGCCCAGCGCGACGCCAGCGACGCTGCGGTGCTGGAGGCGCGCATTGCCGTGCCTTACGCCTATGCCGAACTCGGCGCCGTGGGCCAGGCGCTCGAGCGCTACAACGACGCCATCGCGGCCTTCGAGCGCGAGAACCGGCACCTCGACGAATCGATTGCGGCGATCCGCAGCGGCAAGCTGATTGCCGGGCTGCTGGCGCGCAACCCCGAAGCCGAGATGGCCGGGTTCCGTGGCGTGCGCCGCCTGCCCGAGATGCCGCACGCGGGGCATCTGGCGCCGGTGCTGGCGCAGCACGAGTTTCAGGAGGTGTTCAAGAATTTCCGCGACCTGCAATTCCTGCAGCGCAACCTGCAGCAGTGGGAGGAAAGCCTGGGGGTGTTCGGCGACATGCTGGCCAACCGGCGCAAGGCTTATGCCGAGCGCCTGCCGCAAGTGCGTGCCAAGGCGCAGCAGACCGACCTGGCCGCCTTGCAACAGCGGCGCGACGCGCTGGCCACCGAGCTGACACAGGCCGAAGCGGCAGCCGACGGCGCGGCCTTTGCGAGCCCGAAACAGCGCGCGCTGCAAGCGCGGCTGGACAGCGTGCGCGCCACGCTGAAGGCCCTCGGCGCCGACCCGGACGTGGCCACCGCCCCCGAGCGCCTGCGCCTCGCCGCCGGCGCGATGACCTGGGACCTGGCGCAGCAGTACCCGCTGCGGCTGTGGGAGGCGAAGAAGGCGCTGGTCGCCACCGGCCAGCAGATCGATCAAGCCCGGCAGCGCGACGCCGAGCTGGCGCAGGCGCAGCGCGACGAACCGGCGCGCTTCGATGCGCTGGCAGCGCGCAGCGTCGAACTCGACCAGCGGATCCAGACCTTGCGACCGCAAGTCACGGCGCTGGCGCGCGAGCAGCAGGGCCAGTTGCAGGAGATCGCCGTGGCCGAGTTGACGCGGCAGCAGGAACGCCTGGCCGTCTACGCGACGCAGGCGCGCTTTGCGGTGGCGCAGCTCTACGATCGCGCCACGCTGACCGTCGAGGTAGGCAATGCAGCTCGGCCGTAGCCTGCTCCTGGCCGCGCTCGCGAGCAGCCTGTGTGCCTGCTCCGCCTGGCGCCGCAGCGGCTCGCCCGACGACGCGCCGACGCTCAAGACCCTGGCCGGCCGCGAAGTCAGTGTCGCGCCCGACGCCGGCATCCCCGCCAACGAAGACAAGGCCATCGCCGCGTACCGCAAGTTCCTCGACATCGCGCCTAAGGCGCCGCAGCGGCCGGAAGCGATGCGTCGCCTCGGCGACCTGGAAATGGCGAGCGCCGACACCCGCAGCGCCACCGGCGCCGCCAACGCCGCACCCGACTACCGCGCCGCGATCGCGCGCTACCAGGAGTTCCTGGCCGCGTACCCGAACGATCCGGGCAATGACCGCGTGCTCTACCAGTTGTCAAGGGCGCGCGAGCAGGGCGGCGAACTCGAAGCGGCGCTGGCGACGCTCGACCGGCTGCTGGCGGCCTACCCGAAAACCGGCGTTCGCGACGAAGCCCAGTTCCGCCGCGGCGAACTCTTGTTCACGCTGCGCCAATATCCGTTGGCCGAACAGGCCTACGCGGCGGTGCTGGCGGGCGCAGCCAGCAACCCCTACCAGGACCGCGCGCTGTACATGCAGGGCTGGTCGCGGTTCAAGCAGGCCAGGCTCGACACCGGGCTGCAATCGTTCTTCGGTGTGCTCGACCTGAAGCTCGCGCCAGCCGAGGCCGTGGCCGGCGGCGATGCCACGCTGGCGGGCCTGAGCCGGGCCGACCGTGAACTGTTGGAAGACACCTTCCGGGTGATGAGCGTGAGCCTCGCCAACCTGCAGGGTGCGGCCAGCATTCCGGCCTACATCACCTCGGCGGAACGGCGCGGCTACGAGTTCCGCGTCTACCAGCAGCTGGGCGAGCTCTACATCAAGCAAGACCGCGTCAAGGACGCGGCCGACACCTTCGTCGCCTTCGCGCGCGCAGCGCCGCTGCACGCGCAGGCACCGCAACTCCAGGCGCGGGTGATCGAGATCTATCAGCGCAACGGCTTTGCCACGCTGGCGCTCGAAGCGAAGAAAGACTATGTGACGCGCTACGGCGCCGAAAGCGAGTTCAGCCGCGCCAACCCTGAAGGCTGGGCGCTTGCGAAGCCGCTGGTGAAGACCCACCTGGCAGCGTTGTCGCAGCACCATCACGCCGCCGCGCAGGCCAGCAAGCGCAGCGCCGACTACGACGAGGCCGTGCGCTGGTACCGCGTGGCACTGAAGTCGTTCCCCGACGACCCCGAGGCGGCGCAAAGCAACTTCCTGCTCGGCGAACTGCTGTTCGAGGACAAGCGCTTCGCCGAGGCCGCCACCGAGTACGAGAAGACGGCCTACGACCATCCGCCGCACGCCAAGGGTGCCGACGCCGGCTATGCGGCGCTGCTCAGCCATGCCGCGTTGGAGAAGGGCGCTGCCGCGGCCGACCTGCCGGTGCTGCAAGGCCGCGGCGTCGACAGCGCGCTGCGCTTCGCCGCGGCCTATGACAGCGATCCGCGCAGGGGGCTGGTGCTCACGAACGCGGCCGAAAAACTCTATGCGTTGAATGATGGCGAACGTGCGACGGCGGTGGCCCGGCGGGTGTTGGCACTCGACCCGCCGGCCACGGCCGCGCAACGCCGCGTCGCCTGGACGGTGGCCGCGCACACGGCCTTCGAGCGCGGCGAGTTCAGTGCCGCCGAGCGCGGCTACGGCGAGGTGATCGCGCTCATGCCGGAGAAGGATGCCGGCCGCAGCGACAGCGTCGAGCGGCTTGCGGCCAGCGTCTACAAGCAGGGCGAGCAGGCGCGCGCCGCAGGCCAGGGCCGCGACGCGGTGGCGCACTTTGCACGGGTTGCGGCGGTGGCCCCGCAATCGTCGATTCGAGCGACGGCGCAGTACGACGCGGCAGCGGCATTGATCGGCCTGCAGGACTGGGACGGCGCGGCGAAGACGCTCGAAGACTTCCGCCAGCGCTACCCGAAACACGCGCTGCAGGCCGAGGTCGGCAACAAGCTCGCCGTGACCTACCTTGAGAAGCAGCAGTGGGCAGCGGCTGCGGCCGAACTCGAGCGTATCGCCGCCAGCAGCGCTGACTCGCAGGCCGCACGCGCCGCGCTGTGGCAGGCGGCCGAGCTGTACGAGAAGGGCGGCGCACGGGTACCGGCTGCGAAGGCCTACACGCTCTACCTGGCGCAGAACCCGCAGCCGCTGGAGCCGGCCGTCGAGGCCCGCCATCGGCTGGCGCGCATCGCCAAGGCCGAGGGCAACGCGGCCCGCGAATTCGCGCTGATGCAGGAGATTTTCCAGGCCGACCAGAGCGGTGGCACGGCGCGCACCGCACGCACCCGCACCCTGGGCGCGACGGCGGCGCTTGCGCTGGCCGAGCCGGCGTTCGAGGCCTATCGCAAGGTGGCGCTGGTCGAGCCGCTGGCCCGGCAGCTCAAGCTCAAGAAGGCCCGGCTCGAAGACGTGCTGAAGGCGTACGCGGTGGCGTCGGAGTACGGCGTGGCCGAGGTGAGCACCGCCGCCACCTTCCACGTGGCCGCGCTGTACCAGGACTTCGGCCGCGCGCTGATGAGCTCGGAGCGGCCGAAGAAGTTGTCGAAGGCCGAACGCGAGCAGTACGACGTGCTGCTCGAAGAGCAGGCCTTCCCGTTCGAGGAGAAAGCGATCGCGCTGCACGAGCTGAACGCGCGCCGCGCCAGCGAGGGCCTCTACGACCAGTGGGTGCAGGCGAGCTTCAGCGCACTGCGCGAACTGCGGCCGGTGCGTTATGCGAAGTCTGAACGAAGCGAAGGAGTGATCGATGCGATTCGTTGATGCGAGGTGGCGCCTGGGCGCCGTGGCCGTGCTGTGTGCGATCGGCGCCGGTTGTGCGTCCAGGTTCGAGCCGGCGCCTGTTGCGGCACGCCACAACAACGTCGCCGCGCCAGCCGCCGCAGCGCCGGTGAGCCCGGCCGTGCAGCAGGCCTTCGACGACGCCCGCCGCGCGCTGGCCGCCGGCCAGGCGCAGCAGGCCGAGCGCGGCTTTCGGGCGCTGACCGAGTCGAACCCCGAGCTGGGTGGACCCTACGCGAATCTGGGGCTGATCCACCGCCAGGGCGGCAAGCTGCCCGAGGCGGTACCGGCGCTCGAACGTGCGGTCGAGGCGAGCCCGCAACAGCCGGCCTACCTGAACCAGCTCGGCGTCGCCTACCGGCAGCAAGGCCAGTTCCACAAGGCGCGGGAGGCCTACGAGAAAGCGATCGCCCTGGCACCCGACTACGCTGCACCGCAGCTCAACCTGGCGATCCTGTACGACCTGTACCTGGGCGACGGCAAGCGCGCGCTCGAAGAGTACGAACGCTACCTCGCGCTCGTGCCGGCGGGTGATGCGACGGTGACGAAGTGGGTCGTCGATCTGCGCAACCGGGCGCCGCAGAAGCTGGCGTCGAACGCGAAGGACAAGCCATGAAACCGCCAAGCCGAACGGCGTGGATGCTGGCCGCGCTGTGGGCTGCGTCGTTGGCTGCGCCGGCATGGGCGCAGGACCGCGCCGACATCGACCGCACCCAGATCATCGGCAACCGCGAGCTGCCCAAGGTGATCTACATCGTGCCGTGGAAGAAGCCACTGCCGGGCGACCTGTCGGGGCGCCCCGTGGTCAGCGTGCTCGATGAAGCGCTCTCCGCTGTCGACCGCGACGTGTTCCGCCGCCAGGTGCGCTACGACGCGCTGATCCAGCCTCAACCTGTCTCGCCGCAAGGCAAGTAGTTCCGTTTTCAATTTTTTGGAGATAGCGCCATGAGTACCTTTGACACCGCCGTGAAGTTCTTCCAGGACTGCGGCCTCTTCATCTACCCCAGCATCCTGATCATGGCCCTCGGCCTGTCGATCGCGATCGAGCGCTTCATCTTCCTGAACCGCGCCCGCAGCGAGAACCGCAAGATGTGGTCGCAGGTCAAGCCGATGCTCGAGAACGGGCAGTTCAAGGAGGTGCAGGGCGTGACCGCGAAGTCCGACGCCGCCGTCGGCAAGATCGTCAACTACGGCCTCGTGCGGATGCAAAGCCCGGGCCGGCGCGAAGACTTCGACGCCGCGATGGAGGAAGGCATGATGGAAATCGTGCCGCGGCTGGAGAAGCGCACGCACTACATCGCGACCTTCGCCAACGTGATCACGCTGGTCGGCCTGCTCGGCACCATCATCGGCCTGATCAAGGGCTTCACCGCGGTGGCGCAGGTGAACCCGGCCGAGAAGGCCGAGCTGCTCTCGGCCAGCATCTCGATC
>JANOVJ010000480.1:0-14636 GCA_031417295.1 bacterium
CCACGCCCCAGTAGTACATGGTGACGAAGGTGATCGCCAGCACCAGCGGGATCGTGATGCCGACCACGAGCCCGGGCCGCCAGTCGATCCAGAACTTCCACGAGCCGGGCTTGAAGTGCAGGCCGAGGCTGACGAAGCTGACCGCGAGCACGATCAGCACCGCCTCGATCAGCACGCCGACGAATTCATTGACCGAGCGCGAGACGACCTTGGCCTGGTTCTGCACCTGGGCCATCTCGATCCCGGCCGGCAGGTCGGCGCGGATCGCCGCGGTGGCCGCTTCGAGGGCCTGGCCCATCTCGATGATGTCGCCGCCCCTGGCCATCGAGATGCCGAGCGCGATGAATTCCCGGCCCTGGTGATGCACCTTGACCTGCGGCGGGTCCACGTAAGCGCGGCGGATCTCGGCAATGTCGCCGAGCTTGAAGCTCGCACCGCCGGCGCGGATCGGGAAGCGTTCGAGTTCTTCCAGCGAGTTGAACTGGCCGCCGACCCGCACCTGCACAAAGTCGGTCGGCGAATCGATCACCCCTGCCGACTCGACGGCATTCTGCTGGCCGATCTGCGCCAGCACGGTGTTGAAGTCGAGGCCGAGCTGGGCCAGGCGCTTTTGCGAAATGTCGATGAAGACCTTTTCGTCCTGGGCTCCGAACAAGGCGACCTTGTTGACGCTGGGAACCTTGAGCAAGCGCTGGCGCACCCGGTCGGCCTGGTCCTTCAGCTCCTGGTAGCTGAAGCCGTCGGCCGACAGCGCGTAGATCGAACCATAGACATCGCCGAACTCGTCGTTGAAGAACGGGCCCACCACGCCGGCTGGCAGCGTGGCGCGGATGTCGCCGACCTTCTTGCGCACCGTGTACCAGACCTGCTGCATCTCCTTCGGTGGCGAAGAGTCCTTCACCTGGAAGATGATCAGCGCCTCGCCGGGCTTGGAGTAGCTGCGGATCTTGTCGGAGTACGGCACCTCCTGAAGCGCCTTCTCGATCTTGTCGGTCACCTGCTCGGCCACTTGCTGCGCCGTGGCGCCGGGCCAGAAGACGCGGATCGCCATCGCCCTGAAGGTGAATGGCGGGTCTTCGTCCTGGCCGAGCTGGAAGTACGCCGCAGCGCCCAACAGCAGCAGCACGACGAGCAGATAGCGCGTCAGTTGCCGATGCTCCAGCGCCCAGCGCGAGATGTTGAACCCTGGCGCCTCGGTGGCCCCGTTCGACGGCGTCGGCGGGCCGGCCTGCGCGGCCTCGGCCGCGTTCACGGGCGGCCCGCTCACATGCTGGCCACCGCGGCGGCGGCGGGAGCAGCAGGCGCGGAAGCCGCCGGCGCCACGCCCGGATCGACATAAAACTTGACCTTCTGGCCCGGGCTCAGCACGTGCACGCCGGCCGTCACCACCACCTGGCCCGGGGCGAGGCCGGCGCTGATGACGGCGTCGTTGCCGTCGGCGCCCGCCACCTGCACCGCTTGCAGCTTGACCGTCATGGTGCTGCGATCGACCAGCCACACCACCGAGCGGCCCTGCTCTTCCTTCAGCGCCGACAAGGGCAGCTTGGTCACGCCTGCCGTGCGCGGCAGTTCGACCAGCACCGTCGCCGTCTGCCCCAGGGCCACCGCAGCGGCGGCGCCGATGTCGGCCTTGACGCTGAAGGTCCGGGTCACCGGGTCGGCCGAGGCGCCGATCTCGCGGATCGTGGCCGGCAAGGTTTCGCCCTTGTCGCCCCACAAGCGGACCTTGAACGCGCCCGGCTGGGCCGCCAGCGCCTTGATCAACGCCACCTTGTCTTCCGGCACCGCGAACACCACGTCGCGCGGGCCGTCGTGCGCGAGGCGGACCACCCAGGTGCCGGCGGCGACCACCATCCCCGGCTCGCCTTCGACGCCGGTGATCACGCCGGGCGCGTCGGCCAGCAGCGTCGAGTAGCTGGCCTGGTTGCCCTGCATGCTCGACTGCGCGCGCGCCTGGTCGAACCCCGCCTGCGCGGCCTTGAGCGTGGTCTCGCGGCGCTCGAGTTCGGCGGCGCTGATGAAGCCCTGCTCCTTCAGTTCGCGAAAGCGCTTGAAGTCGGCGACCGCCTGGTCCTGGTTCACCTGCGCCGCCGTCATCGCCGCGCGCGCAGCCTGCTGGCTCAGTTGCATGTCCTGCGGATCGAGCTGCGCCAGCACCTGCCCGGCCTTGACGCTGTCGCCGAGGTTGACCTTGCGCTGCGCGATCTTGCCGCCGATGCGAAAGCCAAGGCGCGACTCGGTGCGCGCCTTCACCTCGGCGGCGAATTCGGCGTGGCCGCCGGCGGAGTCGCTTGCCAGCGTCATCGTCCGCACGGCGCGAACCGGCTCGGGCGTCGCGTCCGGTTTGGAGCAGCCGGCCAGGAAAAAGACAACGAGCAGCGCCGCGAGCGGGGTCAAAGGGGTGGAAATTGACTGCATGAACATCCTTGATGGCAGGCCCGGCACCTTGCGTCTCGGGCCCCGGCCGTCCGCCTGGGGCTGACCCGAAACCCACAACGGCAAGAGCGGTTTCTTGAACTGACTGACTGGTCAGTACTGTATTCGGGTCCTCCCGGAGTGTCAAACGCCCTTCACGGCCAGCGTGGACAATGCGGCCCTGTGAGCGTGAACCACTACGAGAATTTTCCGGTTGCTTCGGTGCTGTGCCCCCCGGCGCTGCGGCCCGCCGTCCGGGCGATCTACGCCTACGCGCGCACCGCGGACGACCTGGCCGACGAGGGGCTGGCCCCCGCGACTGAGCGGCTGGCCGATCTGGCCGCCTTCGAGACCGACCTGCACGCCCTGGCCGCCGGCAAGCCGCCCTCGCCGCGCTGGGCCGCGGTGTTCGAGCCGCTGGGCCAGGTGATCGCACAGCACGCCTTGCCGGTGCCATTGCTGACCGACCTGCTGAGCGCCTTCCGCCAGGACGTGGTCCAGCACCACTACGCCGACCGCGCCGAACTGCTCGAATACTGCCGGCGTTCCGCCAACCCGGTCGGCCGCCTGCTGCTGCACCTGTACGGCATCGCTGACGCCGAGGCGCTGCGCCAATCCGACGAGATCTGCACCGCGCTGCAGCTCGCCAATTTCTGGCAGGACTTGTCGATCGACACCCAGCGCTCGCGGCTCTACATCCCTCTGGCCGATTGCGCCCGCCACGGCGTCGACCCGGCCGCGCTGCTGGCCGGCACCGACAGCCCGCAGACGCGCGTGCTGGTGGCCGAGATGGTCAGCTGGGCGCGGGCCAAGATGCACCATGGCGCACCGCTGGTACGCCGCATCGGCGGCCGGGCCGGCTGGGAGCTGCGGTTCGTCGTCCAGGGCGGGCTGCGCATCCTGCGGAGGATTGAACAACAGGGCTTCAGCTCCCTGCAACACCGCCCTGCGCTGCGCTGGCACGACTTCCCGCCGCTCGCCTGGCAGGCGCTGGCGATGCGCGCGCCGCGCCGCCTCCCGCGCCAGGAAGCGGCGTGACGCCCCAGCAATACGTCCAAGACAAGGCCGCAGGGAGTGGGTCAAGTTTTTACTACGCCTTCCTCTTTCTGAGCCCGCCGCGGCGGGCCGCGATCACCGCGTTCTATGCCTTCTGCCGCGAGGTCGACGATGTGGTCGACGAAGTCAGCGACCCGGCCGTGGCCGCGGCCAAACTCGCCTGGTGGCGCAGTGAGGTCGCGGCCAGCTTCGACGGCCGCCCCAGCCACCCTGCGATGCACGCACTGATGCCGCACGTCGCGGCCTATGGCATCGTGCCGGCGCACCTGAACACGGTGATCGATGGCTGCCAGATGGACCTGGAACAGACGCGCTACCTCGACTACCCCGGCCTGGCGCTGTACTGCCAGCGCGTGGCCGGCGTGGTGGGTGAGGTCGCGGCCAGCATCTTCGGCCGCACCGACGATGCGACGGTGACCTACGCGCACCGGCTCGGCCTAGCGATGCAGTTGACCAACATCATCCGCGACGTGGGCGACGACGCGCGGCGCGGCCGGGTCTACCTGCCGCTTTCGGAGTTGCAGCGCTTCGACGTCAAGGCCCACGAGTTGTTGCGCACCAGCGCGCCCTACGCCTACGGCGAACGCTTCGACGCGCTGATGCGCTTCCAGGCCGAGCGCGCCCACCGCTGCTACGACGAAGCACTGGCGCTGCTGCCCGAGGCCGACCGCCGGGCCCAGAAGCCCGGGCTGATGATGGCCAACATCTACCGCACGCTGCTGCGCGAGATCGAGGCCGAACGCTTCCAGGTGCTGCACCAGCGCATCGCGCTGACGCCGCTACGCAAGCTCTGGATCGCGATGCGCACCAACTGGCGCGGTGGCTGAAAAAATGCCCCCAAGCTCGCATGCGCTCGCTGCTTCCCAAGCGGCCGCTCAGCGGCTTCGGGCGGCCGGGCGCCGCTGAAACAATGCCCCCACGCTCGCAGGCGCTCGCTGCCCCCCAAGGGGGCGCTCAGCGGCTTCGGGCGGCCGGGCGCCGCTGAGATGCGCCTGGCCGTCGTCGGCGGCGGCTGGGCCGGGTTGGCGGCGGCCGTCGAGGCCACGTTGCGAGGCCACGCGGTCACGCTGTTCGAGATGGCGCCGCAGTTCGGGGGCCGCGCGCGGCGCGTCGACAGCGGCGGGCTGGCGCTCGACAACGGGCAACACATCCTGATCGGCGCGTACACCGAGACGCTGCGCCTGATGGCGCTGGTGGGTGCACACCCGCAGCGCCTGCTGCTGCGCACGCCCTTGTGCCTGGCCTTCGCCGACGGCGGCATGCTCGCGCTGCCCGCCGGGCCGCCGCGCCTGGCGTTCGCACGCGCCGTGCTGGCGCGCACCGGTTGGCGCTGGCGAGACAGGCTGGCCTTGCTGGTCGCCGCGGCGGGCTGGGCGCGCAACGGCTTTCGTTGCGATGAAAGGCTGACGGTGGCGCAACTCACGGCCCGGCTGCCGCAAGCGCTGCGCGCCGACCTGATCGACCCGTTGTGCATCGCCGCGCTGAATACGCCCGCGTCCATGGCGAGCGCAGCGGTGTTCCTGCGCGTGCTGCGAGACGCGCTGTTCGCCGGCCCCGGCTCGGCCGACCTGCTGCTGCCGCGGGTGGACCTGAGCGCGCTGTGGCCCGATGTCGCGACGGCCTGGCTTGTCGCCGCGGGCGCGGCGTTGCGGCCGGCACGGCGGGTCGGGCAACTCGAGCCGCAGGGCCGCCAATGGCAGGTCGATGGCGAGGCCTTCGACGCGGTGGTGATGGCCGCCAGCAGCGTCGAGGCGGCACGCCTCGTGGCGCCGTTCGCAGCGGCCTGGGCCGCTTGCGCACGCGCGCTGCGCCACGAACCGATCACGACCGTCGTTCTGCACAGCGCCGGCACGCGTCTGCCGCGGCCGATGCTGGCGCTGCACCACAGCGCCACCGCGCCGGCACAGTTCGTGTTCGACCTCGGGCCGCTGCGCGGCATCGACGGTGCGTTGGCGTTCGTGATCAGCGGCGCCAGCGCCTGGGTCGAGCGCGGCATGGAAGCGACGCTGCAGGCGACCCTGGCGCAGGCCCGCACGGCGCTCGCGGGCCACCTGACAGGCCCGTTGACCGAAGTGCGAACCTTCACCGAAAAGCGCGCCACATTCCTTTGCACGCCGGGCCTCGCGCGCCCCTCGCCACGCATCGCCGACGGCCTGTTCGCGGCCGGCGACCATGTGGCCGGCCCCTACCCGTCAACGCTGGAGGGCGCAGTGCGCTCCGGCGTGGCAGCGGTGACCGGCCTCGAAGCCGATCTCCCGCTCAGCGGCGCGCAAACGGTGCCGCGAGCGGTTCGCCGATGAACAGGCCCTGCTGCGGCCAGGCCACGCTTTTCCAGTAGGCCTCGATCAAGCTGCTGCCCTGCACGTATTGCAGCAGCAGCACCTGCGGGTGCGGAAACTTCTGTGGGTGGGCGCACGGCTCGCTCACCGTGCCATAGCTGGCGGTCGCGCCCGACGCGATCCAGGCCTTGGCCGTCATCTGGCCGCTGCGGCCGTCGAGCTTGCCGCCGAACGAGGTCAGGTGGTCGCCCAGTCCACCGGGAAGCCAGCCGATGCGGTCGAGCTTGTCCACTTGCGCGGCCCCGGTCAGGTACATCAAGACCCGGTCCACGTCCGCCAGCGCCGGGGTGTTCTCGACATGAACCGTCACGCCGAACTTCGGGTTCGGCCCGGGCGGCGGAAACAGCGGCGCGCGGGTATTGCGCCGCCGGTCGGGGGTGACGACGAAGTACGCGTTGGCCGGCGCAGCGCCGCGCGCAGTGGGCGCGCTGAGCGTGCGGTCGGACGCCACGCCGCGCAGGATCATCGCCTTCGCGGCGGCCACGTCATCGGCGGCCAGCAGCATCGAAAGCCGCAGGCCGAGGTCGGTGTAGGGCTGGGTCGAGCCCGAGTTGAAGTACGGCGAATGGCGCAGTGGCGGGTCGCAACTGCGCGTGCACAACTCGTCGTCGAAGCCAAGCGCGAGCGCTGCCGTGATCGAATTGCAGGCCACCGCATACGGCTGCGCCCAAGCCAGGGCCAGTGCCTGCACCGACGCGCCGAAGTACAGCGTGACCTGTTTGTCGAAGGCGCGAAACTCGTCGGGCGTGAGCGCGGCACGCAGCGGCAGTTCGACCCGCATCACCTGCTCCGGCTCGAGCTTTCGGGCCCGGATGTAGAACTCGCCGACCTCGACCGAGTACGGGTCGGCGGTGTTGATCACGATCCCGACGTCCTTGCTCGTCAGCCGCCCGGCAATGCGGGGCACGCCGATCCAGGCCGGCGCCTGCGCCGCCGATGCGGGCGGCTCGTTCGCCGTGGGCACGGACGGGGGCACCTCGCTGCCGGCAAGCACGGCCGGCGCCGAAGCCGGGCTCTCGGCCGTCGGCGCTGGGCCTTGCGCGCCCATGCCGCAGGCGCCGAGCCCGAGGACGGCAGCAGCCGCCAGCACCCGCGCAACCGCTCGGGGCCACGCTTTCTGGTTTGGGTTGCGCATGGTCAAGGGAGTCGGCAAGTTTGCCTGGCGTTCAATACATTTCCACCCATCAGCAGCCATTTTCGCGATGCAAAATTCCGCCGAACTGGGCGAGAATGCAAGAACGCCGTTCGCCGCGTCGCCTCCAGAGCGAATGGCGGAATGCGCAGCACGAAAGTCCCCCGATGAGCAAGATTCCAGCCACCGCGCCCACCATCCAGGTTCTGGAAAGAACGTTTTCGCTTCTGGATGTGCTGGCATCCCACCAGGACCCGGTTTCGCTCAAGGCGATCAGCGAGCGAACCGGGCTGCACCCGTCGACGGCGCACCGGATCCTGAACGACCTGACGATCGGCGGCTTTGTCGAGCGGCCGCACGCCGGGAGTTATCGCCTGGGCATGCGCCTGCTTGAACTCGGCAACCTCGTCAAGGCCCGGCTCGACGTGCGCGACGCGGCGCTGGGCCCGATGCGCGAACTGCACCGGCTGACGAACCAGCCCGTCAACCTCTCGATGCGCCAGGGCGACGAGATCGTCTACATCGAGCGCAGCTACAGTGAACGCTCCGGGATGCAGGTGGTTCGCGCCGTCGGCGGGCGCGCGCCGTTGCATCTCACGTCGGTAGGAAAGCTGTTCCTGGCGGAGGACGACGCGCCGCGGGTGCGCGCCTACGCCACCCGCACCGGCCTGGCCGGGCACACCCGCAACAGCATCACTGAATTGCCGGCGCTGGAGCGTGAGTTGGCCAAGGTGCAACAGCACGGGGTGGCACGAGACGACGAGGAGCTCGAACTCGGCGTGCGCTGCATGGCCGCCGGCATCTACGACGACCAGAACAAGCTGGTGGCCGGCTTGTCGATCTCGGCCCCGGCCGATCGCCTGGAGGATGCGTGGGTTGAACGACTGAAAGGCGTTGCGGCACAAATCTCGGCCACATTGGGTCATCGCGGCTGAGGCCAGGGCGATTGAAATCGGCCCGCGCCGGCTCGCCGACTGCGGGTGCGCAACGGCGTGAGTCAGGAGTTGAGCCGGGGTTCCAGGCGGACTGCGGGCACAGCCGGCACGGCGACCGCTGGGGCGGTCTCGGTGATCCAGCGCCGAACGCGCTCGGCATCGGCGATGCGCGAATACTTGCCGGCTGAATCGAGGAACACCATGATCAGCTTGCGCCCGGCCATTTGCGCCTGCATCACCAGACATCGCCCGGCCTCCGAGATGTAGCCGGTCTTTTGCAGGCCGATGTCCCACGACGGGCTGCGGACCAGGCCGTTGGTGTTGCGGAACGTCAGCTCGCGCCGACCGACCTCGACCTGGTACTCGGGCGAGGTGGAGAGCTCGCGGATGATCTGGTGCTGGTGGGCGGCGTTGACGAGCGTTGCCAGATCGCGCGCGCTTGACTGGTTCTTGCTCGACAGCCCGGTGGGTTCGACGTAGCGGGTATCGACCATGCCAAGCAGCTGCGCCTTGGCGTTCATCGCGCCGACAAACGCGTCGAGCCCGCCGGGATAGCTGCGGCCCAGCGCGTGGGCAGCCCGGTTTTCGGACGACATCAAGGCCAGGTGCAACATTTTCTCGCGGCTGAGTTGGGTGCCCACCGTGAGGCGCGAGTGGCTGCCCTTTTCGGTGTCTACATCGTCCTGGGTGACGGTCAGGGTTTCGTCCAGCGACAGGTGCGCTTCGGTCACGACCAGGGCCGTCATCAGCTTGGTGATCGACGCGATCGGCAGCACGGCCTGCATGTTCTTGCTGAACAGGATTTCCTTGGTTTCTTGGTCCATGACCAAGGCGACGCTGGACTTGAGGTCCAGCGCGTCGGCCGTTCCGTGCAGGCCGTAGAGCGCACCGAAGGAAGCCTGGGCAGGTGCCACCCGCACGACGCTGCGCGCCGGTACGGCCTTCACGCTTCGCACCGGCGCAGCGCCGGTCGTGGTCTTGGCGCTGGGCTTGGCGCTGGCCTTCGCCGTTGCATTGGCCTTTTTCGCAGCCGGCAGCGCGGCCTGTGCCAAACCCGCGGGGACGGCGACGGCAAGCACCAACGCAACGAGATGACGCCGAAGGGGACTTTTCAGAATTCGCGAATTTACCAACTTGCAGCCCTCGGCACGGTCAACGGGTTCAGTGTATGAGAACAGAAAAAATTAAGCAAGATCAAAAACTTACGCGACTCTTCTCAAGTCAGGACAGAACTTCTGCGAGACCGCGCGGCGGTCGAGTCGACAGCCCCGCATTTTGCTTATCGGCAGTTTGACCACCCAACTTCAATGGCTCGCCGCGCACGGGCCGACTCTCAGCCCTGTGCCGGCACGCGGTCCACCTTGCTGTACAGCTTGTTCAACGCCGCAAGGTACGCCTTCGCCGACGCCACCACGATGTCCGGGTCGGCGCCGACGCCGTTGACGACCCTGCCGCCGTGCTGCAAACGCACCGTGACCTCGCCCTGCGATTCGGTGCTCCCGGAGGTGATGGCATTGACCGAATAGAGCAGCATCTCGGCGCCACTTTGAACCTTCGATTCGATCGCCTTCAGGCTCGCATCGACCGGGCCGTTGCCGTCGCTTTCGGCGTGGAGTTCAGTCTCTCCGGCGGCGAAGGCGACGCGGGCATGCGGCCGTTCCCCGGTTTCCGAACGCTGCGACAGCGCCAGCAGGCGGTAGTGCTCATGCTCGGAAGTCACCGCTTCGTCCATCACCAGCGCGATGATGTCCTCCTCGAAGATCTCGCTCTTGCGGTCAGCCAACTCCTTGAATCGGGCAAAGGCGGCGTTGACTTCGGCCTCGGACTCGAGCGCGACGCCCATCTCCTGCAAACGCTGCTTGAACGCGTTGCGCCCGGAGAGCTTGCCGAGCACGATACGGTTGGTTGCCCAGCCGACGTCTTCGGCGCGCATGATTTCGTAGGTGTCGCGCGCCTTCAGCACGCCGTCCTGGTGGATGCCCGAGGCATGGGCGAATGCATTGGCGCCGACCACGGCCTTGTTCGGCTGGACCACGAAACCGGTCGTCTGCGCGACCAGCCGCGACGCAGCCACGATCTGCGTCGCGTCGATGCCGACTTCCAACCCGAAGTAGTCCTTGCGCGTCTTCAGCGCCATCACCACTTCTTCGAGCGAACAGTTGCCGGCCCGCTCGCCGAGGCCGTTGATCGTGCACTCGATCTGCCGCGCACCGCCCAACATCACGCCGGCCAGCGAGTTGGCCACCGCCATGCCGAGGTCGTTGTGGCAGTGTACCGACCAGACCGCCTTGTCGGCGTTCGGAATCCGCTCGCGCAGGTTGCGGATGAACTCGCCATACAGCTCTGGAACGGCGTAACCCACGGTGTCGGGAATGTTGATCGTGGTCGCGCCTTCGTCGATCACGGCTTCGAGCACGCGGCACAAAAAATCGGGGTCGGAGCGGTAGCCGTCTTCGGGCGAAAACTCCACGTCAGCCGTCAGGTTACGCGCAAAGCGCACCGCGAGCCGGGCCTGCTCGAACACCTGATCGGGCGTCATGCGCAGCTTCTTCTCCATGTGCAACGCGCTGGTCGCAATGAAGGTGTGCACGCGAGACGACGCCGCGCCCTTCAGCGCCTCGGCGGCGCGCGCGATGTCGCGGTCGTTGGCGCGTGCGAGCGAGCACACGGTGCTGTCCTTGATGGCGGCGGCGATAGCCTTCACCGCTTCGAAATCACCGTTGCTCGATGCCGCGAAACCGGCCTCGATCACATCGACCTTCAAGCGTTCAAGCTGGCGCGCAATGCGCAGCTTCTCGTCGCGCGTCATCGACGCGCCGGGCGACTGCTCGCCATCGCGCAAGGTGGTGTCGAAGATGATGATCTTGTCGGACTTGTTGGACATGAGGTTCTCCTGGTTCAGGCCGTGACAGCCTCAAAACGCACCACGCCACGGTCGATGGCGCGTTTGACGCCAGAGGCGATGGCTTTCAGCGAAGCCGAGACGATGTTCGACGCCATGCCCACGCCGAACAGTGTGAGCGCATCGCCGACGCGGAGTTCGATGTAGGCCACGGCTTGCGCATCGGCACCGCTGCCGATGGCGTGCTCGTGGTAGTCGATCACGCGCAGCGGTGCGTCGAGCAGGCGGCTCAGGCCGGCCACGAAGGCGTCTACCGGGCCGGCGCCGTCACCCTGCACCGCCCACTCGCGGCCCTGCATCCCGAGCCGCGCGGAGAGGCGCACGCCGGGGCCGGACGGCGTGGCGATGTCGTCGATATGCTGCTGCGAAATGACGGCGCTCGCGCCCGGACTGCATGCGTACTCACGCTGGAAGATCACCCACAGTTCGGCCGCGCTCAGCTCCTTCCCCTGCACGTCCATCACCGCTTGCACGACCTGGCTGAACTCGATCTGCAAGCGGCGCGGCAACTCAAGCCCGTATTCACTTTCGAGCAGGTAGGCGATGCCGCCCTTGCCCGACTGGCTGTTGATGCGGATCACCGCCTCGTAGCTGCGCCCCAGGTCTTTCGGGTCGATCGGCAGGTAGGGCATGTCCCAGAGGTCGCCTGCCTTGCGTGCGGCGAAGGCCTTCTTGATCGCGTCCTGGTGCGAGCCCGAGAACGAGGTGTAGACCAGATCGCCCGCGTACGGATGCCGCGGGTGCACCGGCAACTGGTTGCAGTGCTCGACGCAGGCCCGCACCTCGTCGATCCGGCTGAAGTCGAGCCCCGGAGCGACGCCTTGGGTGTAGAGGTTCAGCGCGATGTTCACCAGATCGACGTTGCCGGTGCGCTCGCCGTTGCCGAACAGGCAGCCTTCGATCCGGTCGGCGCCGGCCATCAGCGCGAACTCGCCGGCCGCGGTGCCGGTGCCGCGGTCGTTGTGCGGGTGCACCGAGAGCACGATGCTGTCGCGCCGCGCCAGGTGGCGGTGCATCCACTCGATCATGTCGGCAAAGATGTTCGGCGTGCTGTGTTCGACCGTCGAGGGCAGGTTGACGATGCACGGCCGCCCGGGTGTCGGCGCCCAGACCTCGGTCACCGCATCGACGACGCGCTTGGAAAACGCGAGTTCGGTGCCCGAGAACATCTCGGGCGAGTACTCGAAGCGGAAGTCGGTCTCGGGTTGATGCTCGGCGCACTGCTGCAGCAGTCGCGCGTGGGTGGCGGCGAGTTCGACGATGCCGTCTTCGTCGAGGTCGAGCACCACCCGGCGCATCACCGGCGCGGTCGCGTTGTAGAGGTGGACGATGGCCTTGCGCGCGCCACGCAGCGACTCGAAGGTGCGCGCGATCAACGGCTCGCGGGCGGGCGTCAGCACCTGGATCGTCACGTCCGGCGGCACCAGGTCCTGCTCGATCAGCAGGCGCACGAAGTCGAAGTCGGATTGCGAGGCGGACGGGAAGCCGACCTCGATCTCCTTGAAGCCGACGCGCAGCAACATCCGGAACATCTCCAGCTTGCGCGCCGGGTCCATCGGCTCGATCAGCGCCTGGTTGCCGTCACGCAGGTCGGTGCTCAGCCACACCGGCGCGGCGCTGAGCACCTGGTCAGGCCAACGGCGGTCGGGCAGCACAACCGGGGGAAAGGCCCGGTATTTGGCGGAAGGTGCAGACAACATGGGAGAACCTCTTCAGAGTTTTCTTCACAACCCGCGCCACAAAACAAAACGGCCCGCTGCGGGTTGCATGCGGGCCGTGGAGACGAATACGTTGAGACGAACGTCAGCGAGCCCGGAGCACCCCAAGGAGTAGTAGCGCGGCGGCAAGGCGAAAGTTCATGGGCGCAATGTAGCACGGGCTCGTCGCACAGAGGCACGCGCGATCACCGGTGCAAACCCTTCTCGTCCGGCTCGTCGGTGGAGGTCGAGATCACGCTGACCGGCTTGCCCTTCATGCGCCGCCAGATGTAGACCCCGAACCCCGACAGCCCGTAGGCCACGAACAGGCCGAACAACACGCTCGGCGGATGAAAGCTGACCACGGCAATGCCGAGCGCAATGGCGACGATGACGATGAACGGCACCGACCTCCTCGGCCCCACGTCCTTGAAGCTGTAGAACGGCAGGTTGGTCACCATCGTCAGCCCCGCATACAAGGTGACGCCAAACGCCGTCCAGGCCAGCCACGGCCCTTCGCGAAAGCCCTTCAGCCCGGCGTCGTCAAGCACCCAGATGAAGCCCATCACGATCGCCGCCGCGGCCGGGCTGGGCATGCCCTGGAAGAAGCGCTTGTCGACGACCGTGAGGTTGGTGTTGAAGCGCGCGAGGCGCAGCGCCGCCGATGCGCAGTACACAAACGCCGCCAGCCAGCCGAGCTTGCCCAGGTCCTTCAGCGCCCATTCGTACATGATCAGCGCCGGCGCGGCGCCGAACGAGACCATGTCGCACAGGCTGTCCATCTGCTCGCCGAAGGTGCTCTGGGTGTTGGTCATGCGTGCGACGCGGCCGTCCAGGCTGTCGAGCACCATGGCGCAGAAAACGCCGATCGCGGCCTGTTCGAAGCGCCCGTTCATCGCCATCACGATGGCATAGAAACCGCCGAACAGCGCCGCCAGCGTGAACAGGTTGGGCAGGATATAGATGCCCTTGCGCCGCGGGCGCGGCGGGGGCTCGGGGTCGTCCTGCAATTCGTGGGCGACAGCGGACAGCGCGTCCTCGGTTTCGATCATGTCGGGCGCCCTGGACGTTGCATTTTCATGGCCGCGAGGATACCGCAGCACCCGCTGCGCACGAGACGCGGCGAGTGCCGTGGCCCGCTCAGTTCTTGCTCTGATCGACCAGCCGGTTCTTCTTGATCCACGGCATCATCGCGCGCAGCTGCTCGCCCACCACCTCGATCGGATGCTCGGCGGTCAGGCGGCGGCGCGACAGCAGGGTCGGCGCGCCCGCCTTGTTCTCGACGATGAAGCTCTTCGCGTACTCGCCGGTCTGGATGTCCTTCAGGCACTGGCGCATCGCGTCCTTGGTCGCGTCGGTCACGATCTTCGGACCGGTCACGTACTCGCCGTATTCAGCGTTGTTCGAGATCGAGTAGTTCATGTTGGCGATGCCGCCCTCGTAGATCAGGTCGACGATCAGCTTCAGTTCGTGCAGGCACTCGAAGTAGGCCATCTCGGGCGCGTAGCCGGCTTCGGTCAGGGTCTCGAAGCCGGCCTTGATCAGCTCGACCGCGCCGCCGCACAGCACGGCTTGCTCGCCGAACAGATCGGTCTCGGTCTCTTCGCGGAAGTTGGTCTCGATCACGCCGGCCTTGCCGCCGCCATTGGCCGCGGCATAGCTGAGCGCCATGTCGCGCGCCTTGCCGGTCTTGTCGGCATGAACCGCGATCAGGTGCGGCACGCCGCCGCCCTGGGTGTAGGTCGAGCGCACGGTGTGGCCGGGGGCCTTGGGCGCGACCATCCACACATCGAGGTCGGCGCGCGGCACGACCTGGCCGTAGTGCACGTTGAAGCCGTGGGCGAACGCGAGCGAGGCGCCCTGCTTCATGTTCGGGCCGACTTCGGCGCTGTAGACGGCGGCGATCTGTTCGTCGGGCAACAGCATCATCACCACGTCGGCGGCTTTCACCGCGTCGGCCACTTCGGCCACCTTCAAGCCGGCCTTCTCGGCCTTGGACCAGCTCGCGCCGCCCTTGCGCAGGCCCACGGTGACCTTGACGCCGCTGTCGTTCAGGTTCTGCGCGTGCGCATGGCCTTGCGAGCCGTAGCCGACGATGGTGACGTTCTTGCCCTTGATGAGGCTCAGGTCGGCGTCTTTGTCGTAGTAGACCTTCATGCT